>PLSJ01000108.1 GCA_003165115.1 Syntrophaceae bacterium
AAAAGTTAGCGGGAACTAGTGCGGGTAACGCGAAAAAGGGGCAGCGCCCGTCGGTGAAAAAGTCGATGAAACATGATATAATTTTGGGGCTATCAGAACAGGGATGCAGCAATAAACGGCTCAGCCGGATACCCGGACCCGCCTCCTTGAGGTGGAGAGAAGCGGCTCATCACGAGGGGAAGCAGACCATGGAAGAGTATTACGCGTTGTGTGAAGGGAAAAAGCTTAAATTCGTCCTCCCTGAGGGGTGGAACGTCCTCTCGGCCAGGGAGATACCGCCCGTCCCCGGAGTCGCGGACCCCGTGGCGGAAATCCGGCGCGCCCTGGACAACCCCACAGACTCGCCGCCCATAGAAGAGCTGGCCAGGCCGGGCATGGAAGTCGCGCTCCTTTTCGATGACCTGCAGCGGCCCACGCCGGTCAACCTGGTGATCCCCGAGATGCTCGACAGGCTCAACCGGGCCGGCATACCGGACGAGCGGGTCTGGGCCGTATGCGCCCTGGGGACCCACCCCATCTATTCGAGGGAAGAGCTCGAAAGGAAGGTAGGCCCAAAGGCCGCGGAGCGCCTCAAAGAGCGCCTCGTCTCCCACGATCCCCATTCAACGGAAAACGTGGTCATCGGCAGGACCCACAGGGGAACTCTCGTCGAGGTCGATCCCCGGGTCGCCTTTGCCGACCTCGTGATCGCGGCAGGCGAGTGTATGCCCCACCCCTGCGCCGGTTTCGGGGGCGGCTTCAAAATCGTCATGCCGGGCGTCTGTTCCTACCGGTCCGTGGCCGAACACCACTTCACCTGGATGCGCCACCGCAAGAGCAAGGTCAATATCCTCGACGGGAATCCATGGTACGAGGATATCGTCGATGCAGGAAGGATAGGGCGGCTCTCTTTCAAGATCGACTGCATCATTAACGAAAACAAGCAGATCCTCAAGGCCTTCGCCGGTGAGCCCTTCGCCGAGCACAGGGCCGCGTCCGCTTACGCCGCGTCACTCTACTATGTCCCCCTCTCCACTATGGCCGACGTCACCATCACTTCGGCCTATCCTATGGAGATCGGGGTCCAGTCCACGAAGTCCCTCACCATGGCGGGCTTCTGCACGCGCTCGGGCGGCACCATCATCTGGGTTGCCCCCCAGAAAGAGGCGGGTCCCATCATGCCCCTGCTGAAAGAGATAGCGAGCGACGAGACGGCAACGGAGTTTCACCGCCGCCTTGCGCGGGGGGACGTACCCGAGCATTTGAGGTCGTTCGGCATCTCCTACATCATGCAGGTCGTTTACTTCAAGGAGTTGGCTGAAAAGTTCGACGTGATCCACGTCACGGAAGGACTCACCACCGAGCAGGTGAAGATGATGAAGTTCACCCACGCCCGCACAATGGAGGAGGCCATCGAGCGTACTGCGGCACGGATGGCCAAAGCCGACGTCGCGATCTTTCCGTCGGGCGGGACCATCATAGCAGGCGTCGCCTAAAGAGAAGCGGCTCTTTTAAAGGCCGATCCCGGCCCCGGAAGCCCATTCCTCGATGCGGTCGAAGGCGTCGTCGATCTCCTCTTCGGTGCCCCCGAAGGAGAAGCGGATGTGGCCCTCTCCCGTCGGCCCGAAGCCGCTGCCGGGGACACTGATCACCTTTGCCTCGTAAAGGAGCCGCAGGCTGAGGTCCATCGACTTTATGCCCGCGGGCACGATCCTGGGAAAGACATAGTATGCCCCTTGAGGCTTCTGATAGGAGAAGAGAGACGGCAGCCTGTCCAGCCGTCCGCACGTCAGGTGCCTCCGGTCGTCCAGGGCGGCGACCAGCCTCACGATGAACCTGTCTCCCTCTCCATCGCGCCCGTTCGTGGCCCGTAGCGCCGCAAGGGCGCCGTACTGGGACACGGTGGGGGCGCAGATGGCGAAGGCGTCGTGGACCTTGAGGACCTGATCGATGACATGCGACGGGGCGTACATATAACCTACCCGCCATCCGGTCATGCAGTACATCTTGGAGAAGCTGAAGGCGGCGATCAGGCGGCTTTTCAGCTCGGATATGGCCGCGAGGCTGGCGTGGCCCGAGGGGTGGTAGACGAGGAAGTCGTAGGCCTCGTCGGCGATGACGAAAAGGTCCCGCTCGATGGCGAGCTCGGCTATGGCGCGGGCCTCATCACAGGTAAGGGCGGCCCCCGTGGGGTTCATGGGATTGCAGACGAGAATCGCTTTGGTGCGCGGTGTTACCGCCCTGGCCAGCCCCGCGAGGTCGATCCGCCATCCTTCTTCTTCGATGAGGGGGACGAAGACCGGCACACCCTCGGCGAAAAGGATCTGTTCGATGTGGGACGCATAATTGGGGGAAGGGACAAGCACCTCGTCGCCCCGTTCCACCAGTGTGCAGATGGCGCCGGCGAGGGCTTCCATGGACCCGCAGCTCACGAAGATCTCCGTTTCGGGGTCGACCGATATGCCCCTGGTCCTTTTAAGATGGTGGGCGATCTCCTCTTTTAGCTCCGGCATGCCGGGCTGAAGGCTGTACTTGCCGATCCCCTCGTCTTCCCTCAAGGCCCGGATGACCGCTTCCGTCACGAAGGGAGGCGTCGCGAAGGAGGGGATGCCCTGACCCAAAGAGACGGCGCCCGCCACCTTGCTCGCCAGTACCGGCATCTGCTTGATGGCCGATACGGTGATCCCGGCGACCCGCTTCGAGATGCGGCTCAGGTCCTCCGCCCTTCCGACGCTCTTGTATACCGACCGGTCTTCCATTACGCTTTTCACCCTGCCCCGCGCGCTCACGGGGGCTTCCTTTTCAGTCAAAAAAATCGATGGATTGCTTCCCGTATCCCATCCGCTCGTCCGCCCACACCATGAGCCTGGTGAAGATGTCCCGTTCCGCGAGGCATTTGGCCGCCCGGTGGAAGATGGTGTCCGGCTTGTTCCAAGGGCAGACGCGGACGCAGACCGAGCAGTGCGACCCGTTCTTGGCCCACCAATCGAGGCATTTCATCGCGTGGACGGGCCACTTCAGCATGCCCCGGTTGTTCGACTCGTCCCATGGCTCCTCCGTGCGCGCCCCGGACTTGATCGCGCCGCTCGGGCAGTGCTCGGCGCAGCGCTCGCATTTTTCACAGAAGGCCTGGACGCCTATGTCGACGGGTCGGTCCACCTCCAGGGGGAGGTCGGTGAAGATCTTGCCGATCCTGCACCGCGGCCCGAATTCCCTGGTCATGAGCAATCCCATCCGCCCCATTTCGCCCAGTCCCGCGTCGACGGCAAAGGCGATGTCGATGCCCAGCTCGTTGACGGACGGTATCGCATGGTACCCGATCTCGCTGATATAGGTGGCCAGCGAACAGGAGGTGAAGCCCATTCGCGCGTAGATCAGGTCCGTGTCCGCCTCGACCGCCGGTGACCGCTTCACCATGTCGTAGCCCATCTCCCGGACCAGCACGATGACGTACTTGTAGTTTTCCGGGATATCGATCGGGTCTCCGGCCTGTGCCGCCCCCGAGTAATAGGCGTTCTGGTCCCCCCAGTGGCTGTAGACCCAGGACGGGTTCAGCCTGGCGATCCCCACCAGGTCCGCGCCCAGCCAGCGGCCCACCCGCTTGATGGTCCGGGTAAGCTCCGCAGGGGACAGGCCCTCCGCCTTGAATTCCCGGTTAAAAAGGGCCGCGGTTTCCCTCCCGTACTGGGTCCGCCGCATGACGTAATCGACCGTGCGGGCGGCGGCCCAGAGGCCGTGATCGAGAACGGTCTTCCCCTTGACGTTCTTCCTGATGTTTTCGACGCTTCTTCGGTGCATCTTGTCGTACTTGCTTCCGCCGGGATCGTTCCGTCCACGGCTGAATCCCCCCTTCCGGTCGTCGAACCGTTCGAGGGGACCCGTGATGAACTTCTTGTACGTCGGTTCCTTCACAATTTTCATCTCATACTCTCCAGGCTCACCGGAGTCCTTCACATCCCCAGGTAAGCCTTCTTCAGGTGCTCGTCCGTCAACAGTTCCTTTCCCGCGCCGGTCAGGACGATCCGGCCGTTTTCGATGACGTAGGCCCGGTCGGACATGCTCAGGGCGTTGAACACGTTCTGTTCCGACAGGAGGACCGTCACGTTCTCCTTATTGATATGCTCGAGGATCTGGAACGTCTTTTCCACCAGCATGGGGGCCAGTCCGAGTGAGGGCTCATCCACCGTGAGGAGGGTCGGCCGACTCATGAGGCCGCGGGCAATCGCGAGCATCTGCTGTTCGCCTCCGCTTAAGGACCCCGCGAGCTGATCGCGGTGATGGTAAAGCTGCGGGAAAAGCCCGTACAGCTCTTCCAGGGACCGGCGCAGGTCCTTGCGGGACTTCCTGCGCGTATAGGCGCCCACCTCCAGGTTCTCGCGCACGCTTAATAAGGGAAAGACGTGCCTGCCCTCCGGTATATGGACGATGCCGGCCTCGACGACCGCGTAAGGCGGTCTTCCGACGAGCTGCTTCCCCTGAAATTCGATAGATCCCGACGTCTTCTTCAGGAGACCGGAAATCGCGCGAAGCAAGGTGCTCTTGCCCGCGGCGTTGGCCCCGACGATGGAGATGAACTCCCCGACCCGGATTTCGAGGCTGACGTCAAAAAGGACCTGCACGTCGCCGTAGGAGACGTTTAACCCGCTAACCTTGAGCAATCAGGTATTCCTCCCCCAGGTAGGCCTTGATGACCTCTTTGTCCGACGCAATCTGCGCAGGCTCGCCCTCGGCGATCTTTTCCCCGTGGTTCAGCACGATGATCCTGTGGGAGAGTCCCATGATGACGGCCATGATGTGCTCTATGACGAAGAGGGCTATCCCGCGCTCCGCGATCTGCCTGACCAGCTTGATCATCTCCTGCACCTCGGCGGGATTGAGTCCGGCCATCACTTCGTCGAGGAGAAAAAGCTTCGGCGACGTGGCCAGCCCCCGAGCGATCTCCAGCCGCTTGCGGTCCGCGATGGTCAGGTTCCTCCCCAGCAGGTTCCTTCGGTCGTACAGGCGGACGAACTCGAGGACCTCTTCCGCTTTTTTCTCGGCCTTCCTGACGCTCCCCTCCCGGTTGAGTGCGCCTATCATGACGTTTTTGGTCACCGATATGTTGCTGAAGGGCCTGGTGATCTGGAAGGTGCGGCAAAGCCCGAGACGACAGATCGCTTCCGGGCTCAACCTGCTTATGTCCGTGCCGTCGAACTTGATGGAGCCTGTCCTTGTCCTGTAGAAACCGCTGATGACGTTAAAAACAGTGGTTTTCCCGGCCCCGTTGGGGCCTATGAGGCCCACCACCTCACCCGGCCTGATGGCGAAGCTGAGGTCGTTCAGAACGGCGTTGCCGCCGAACCACTTGCTTATACCGTCTGCTTCCAGCATGGGACGTTTCTCACCGTTTGTCATGGGCTTCTCAGAAAGGGGATCTTCTCCTTCAGCTTCGGGCCTATTCCCTGCGGCATATACAAAAGCACGAGGACCAGGATGACTCCGTAGATAATCATGTGAAGGCCCGGCAGGGAGGTGCCCATCTCCGCGCGCAAAAGCATGGCTATGGGGACGAATATCATGGCGCCGATGGCCGGGCCGAGAGTGGTGCCGATGCCGCCCACGATGGCGAAAAGGGCCACCTGGACGGAGATCTGAATGCGCATGACGCTGCTCGGGTCGATGAAGACGACATACTGGGCATAAAAGGTACCCATGACGGCCGAAATAAAGGAGCTGAGCACCATGGCTATCAGTCGCACCCGGCCGGTCCTGACCCCGAGGGCGCGGGCGGCGTTCTCGTTTTCCCTGAAGGCGGTCAGGTAGTACCCGAGCCGTGAATGCTCGATGGCATAAGAGATGGCTATGACGGCGAGAAAAAGGAAGAGGCCGATATAGACGTAGGGGAGCTTGCCGGCGAAAGAAAAGAGCAGCGCATCCGGCCGGATGGGCAGCGCCAGCCCCTCGGACCCGCCGGTAAGCGAACGGAAATTGACGGCGCAAATATAGCCGACCTCACCGAAGGCCAGGGTCGCCAGGGCGAAATAATGGCTCCTCAGACGAAAGCAGATGACGCCGAGGATGAGGCCGATCGTCGATGCGAACAGGCCGCCGGCCAGCATCCCTATCCAGGGGGAGAGGCCGAAACGGAGGAGGAGCAGCGTCGAGGTATAGGCCCCGATCCCGAAGAAGGCGCTATGCCCGAGGGACATCATCCCCGCGTATCCCGCAAGGATATTCCACGCACCGGCGTAGGCCCCCCAGAGAAAAATCAGGATGAGGGCGTCGAGGTAGAAGTCGTTCCTGATAATCAGGGGCAGGACGCAGAGGGCGAGGACGACGATCCACGGGACGACCTTCAGCCATGGTCTGCTTCCCGGCCGGTCAATCAATGGTTTCAATGTGTTCCAGCTCCTCCTCTTCCTTCAAGCCGAAAAGGCCCGAAGGGCGCACGACCAGAATGGCTATGAATACGAGGAAATAGATGACCTGCTTATTTTCCTGGCCTATCCAGTAGCTGGAAAAGACTTCCACCACGCCGATGATGAGGCCGCTGACCATGGCGCCGACCACGCTGCCCATGCCCCCCAGGACGACCACCACAAACATGATGAGGACGAAATCGAACCCCACAAAAGGGTGGACGGAGTAGACGGGCAGGACCAGCCCCCCTGCCAGCCCCACCAGCACGATGCCGATGGCGAACGTCAGCCTGTATATCCTGTCGGTATTGATGCCCATCAGAAGCGCCGCGGAACGGTCCTGCGAGGTGGCCCGGATGATCTTGCCCGTGTAGGAGAGTTTCAGGAACAGATAAAAAGCGAGCGACAGGAGGATGGCCAGGCCGAAGGCGATGAGGCGCGCGGGACTGACCATGGCCTCTTCGATGTGGAGGGCGGGAAAAGGCCCCAAAACGAGAGAATCGGTCGCGTAACCGAGGGAGATGCTCCGGAAATCGGCGGACCAGAAGAGGAGCACCACATTCTGAATGATCGTGGAGAGGCCGACGGTAATGAATATCTGGGCGAGTACCGATGACGACAGGGTCGGCCGTATGAAAAGGTAGTAGGTGACGATGCCTATCAGGAAGACCACAGGAACGAGGATGAGCGTCGCCAGGTAGGGATCGATATGGAAATAGTGCACCACCCAATAGGTGAGGTACATGGCGACCATGAAGAATTCGCCGTGGGCAAAATTGACGATCTTCATCACCCCGAATATCAGCGTGAGCCCTATGCTGGCAAGGGCGTAAATGCCCCCGAGGAGGATGCCGGAGATCAGTAATTGGGTAAAAAGGGTCGGGTCCATGCCAATTTACGCCCTACTTGCGCTCCTTAATAAAAGCAGGCAGGAACCATCTCCTGCCTGTGTCCTTCCGCTATCCGGGCCACGGGCTACCGTGGCAATTTGAACTCCGCCGAGGCGACCTCTTTCGGGAAGATCAGTTTCAGCTCGCCATTCTGCCACTGGTTGAGACCGGCGGATGCGTACACGTTCTGCCCGGCGTTCTTTTCTCCGGGCTTCGCGAATTTGACGCCCCAGTTCAGGACGCCCTTGCCCCTCGGGATGTCGAGGCCAAGCGCCGCCTCCCGCAGCTTGTCGGGGTCGAGGCTCCCGGCCTTCGGCAGGATAAACTTGTACAATATCCATGCACCGGCGAACCCGACAAAAGACGTGGGGTTGGGGTATTCGCCGTTATGGCTCGCCTTGTACCGCCTGACGAATTCATCGGCATCCTTCTTCTGCTGGGCCGTTAACCTCTGGACGGAAATTTCCGAGGGGATGCCCCCTGCCATGACTCCGTCGGCATCCTTGCCGAATGCCTGCACGAAGTCGGGATTTCCCTGGCCCGCGGTGGTCCCGATGACGATGGTGTTCAGCTTTAACTCCTTCGCCTGCCGGTGAAAGAGGATAGAATCATTGATATACTGGGCCGCCAGAACGATGTCCGGTTTGGCCCGTTTCAGTTTCATCACCAGCCCCGAAAGATCGACCGTCTTGGCGCTGTAGACTTCGGTCGCAACGACGTTCAGGTTGCGGGCCTTTGCCCTGTCCGTCAAACCCTTCCCCGTGGAAGTGCCGAACCCTCCGTCTTCCTGGACGATGGCCAGACGCAGACTACCGGCGTCCTTCTTGATCTTCGGGGCTATGACGTCGGCCGCGAAATCGATCATCTGATAGGCCATCATGTCGCTGTCAAAGGTCGTCCTGAACGTATATTTGAAGCCCCGGCTCGTGATGCCTCCCGAAATGCCCTCATTCTCCAGGTAAAAAACCTTTGCCTTCTCCGCAACCACGGTGGCGGCCATGGAGAGGGTGCTCGCCTGCGTCCCTATGATGGCGGTGATCTTCTCGTTCGTGATAAGACGGTTCGCCTCGCTCGCCGCGGCCTGTGGGTCCGGCGCATCGGCGCTGACGAGGGCTACCTTCTTTCCGAGGACCCCGCCCTGGTCGTTGACCATGTCGGTGGCGATCTTCACCCCGTCGAAATTCTTGATCCCGTTCTTGGCAAGAGGTCCGGTCAGGGGGAGAATCGTCCCGACGCGCCACATATTTTCCTGCCCGTAAACCTGGTTTCCCGTCAATAACAGGCCGCATACGACAGAGGCCATCACGCATGCGGATATGACCCGCTTCTTCATACGATCCTCCGTTGGTAAGGTTTTTTTCCGGGGATTCCCTTGCATCCTTTGTATACATCGTTCCCGGCGGCCCCGCTTAAGGCATTCCGGGTCAACCGCAGATGATAGTATATAAAAGTTAGCGCACATGCACAAGTCCTGTTTGGGGAAAGAACGGGGGTCCGGACCGTTTGACACCGGTTCTTTCCGTGACCATGTTTTCTTAAGAAACCCTTGCGTCGGCCCTCATGATAAATCCCTTGCGGCCGGTGTGCCGTAGGCATATCCGAAGGAGCCAGCCATGATCTCATTGAAGGTAAACGGGAAATGGTACGAGCTGGACGTGCCGGCCGATACCCCGCTCCTCTGGGTGATCAGGGAGCAGATCGGCCTGACGGGCACGAAGTACGGGTGCGGCATCGCGCAGTGCGGGGCCTGCACGGTGCACGTGAACGGACAGGCGGTCAGGTCGTGCGTGATGCCGGTCTCCGCAGCGGCGGGCAAGGACGTGGTGACTATCGAGGGCCTTTCCCCGAACGGCACGCATCCGGTGCAACAAGCCTGGGTGGCCGACGACGTGCCGCAGTGCGGCTACTGCCATTCGGGGCAGATCATGTCTGCGGCGGCGCTCCTGGCGGTAAACCCGAATCCGACGGATGGGGACATCGACCAGGCAATGGCGGGAAACATCTGCCGGTGCGGCACGTATCAGAAGATCAGACAGGCCATACACCGGGCGGCGGCGTTGAAGGCGGCGGGGGGCGGAAAATGAGCGGGATCGTCAACCTGAGCCGGCGCGGTTTTCTGAAAGTCGGCGCGTTGAGCGCGGGCGGGCTGCTTCTCGGCGTGTACGCGCCGGTGCCGGGGAGACGGGCGGAGGCGCAGGGCCAGGCGCCGCCGTCTTTCGAGCCCCATGCCTTTATCCGTATCGGCAGCGACAACAGCATTACCATGATAGTCAACAAGTCGGAAATGGGACAGGGCGTCTACACCTCAGTGCCGATGCTGATCGCGGAGGAGCTCGAATGCGACTGGAAAGGGATCAGGGTGGAGCCGGCGCCGGTCGATCCCGTTTACAACAACCCGATGCTGGGCGCCCAGGCGACGGGAGGAAGCACGAGCACCAGGAGCGAGTGGGAGCGGATGCGGAAGGTCGGTGCGGCGGCGAGAGAGATGCTCATCACCGCGGCGGCGGACACGTGGAAGGTGGACAGGGCCGGTTGCCGGGCGCAAGACGGCACGGTGGTGCATACGAGCGGAAAGACGCTCACCTTCGGGCAGCTCGCGCAGGCCGCGTCCCGGCTGCCCGTACCCAGGGACGTCCACCTGAAGGACCCGTCGACCTTCCGCATCGTCGGCAAACCGACCCCGCGGCTCGACACCAGGGTGAAGGTGGACGGCACCGCCGTCTTCGGCTCCGATGTGACAGTTCCCGGTATGCTCGTCGCCCTGGTCGCCCGCTGCCCGGTCTTCGGCGGCAAGGTGAAGAACGTCAATGATAGAGGGGCGAAAGCCGTGCCCGGCGTCAGGCAGGTGGTGGCCTTGGAATCAGGGGTTGCCGTGGTGGCGGACGGCTTCTGGGCGGCGAAAAAGGGGCGGGACGCCCTCGACATCGATTGGGACGAAGGGCCTTTCGCGCGGGTTTCCACCGCGCAGATACGGCAGCAGTACGCGGCCCTGGCCAAGACTCCCGGCGCGACCGCGAGAAAAGACGGGGACCCCGAGAAGGCGATAGACGCTTCTGTCAGGAGGGTCAGCGCAGAATATGAGGTGCCGTACCTCTCCCACTCCTGCATGGAGCCCCTCAATTGCGTGATCGATCCCGACCCGCGCCGCTGCGAGGTCCGGACGGGCACGCAGGCCCAGACCGCCAACAGGGACGCCGTGGCCGGGGTGCTCGGACTGAAACCCGGGCAGGTCAGCCTCCACACGGAGTATCTGGGCGGCGGCTTCGGCAGGCGCGGCTTCCNNATTCAGATTTCGTGGTGCTGGCCGCCCAGGTGGCAAAGGCGATTAATAAGCCGGTCAAGGTGATATGGACGCGCGAAGACGACACGAAAGGCGGGTACTACCGGCCATTCTGGTACCACAGGCTTTCCGCGGGTCTCGATGATAAGGGGTTCCTTTCCGCCTGGCAGCAGACGATCGTGGGCCAGTCCATCATGGCGGGGACCCCCTACGCCGCAAAACGCATCAAGAACGGCATAGACGTCACCTCCGTCGAAGGGGCGGCCGATATGGCGTATGAGATCCCCCACATATCCGTCGGACTCCACAGCCCGGAGCTTGCCGTCCCGGTCCAGTGGTGGCGCTCTGTGGGCTATTCCCATAACGGGTTTGTCGTGGAGAGCTTCATCGATGAGATGGCCTACGCGGCGAATAAAGACCCTTACGAGTTCCGCCGGGCGCTCCTTACGAGGCATCCGCGCCACCGTGGCGTTCTCGACCTTGCCGCGGCAAAGGCCGGGTGGGGGAGGCCGCTGGCCGGGGGCCGCGCAAGGGGCATCAGTATGGTCGAGTTATATGGGAGCGTCGTGTCGGAGGTGGCGGAGGTGTCGGTCGCGCCGGCCGGCGACGTGCGGGTCCNNGCGGCATCGTCTTCGGCCTCTCCGCGGCGCTCTACGGGGAAATCACCATAAAGGACGGGAGGGTGGAGCAGGGGAACTTCAACGATTACCCGGTGCTCCGCATGGATGCCATGCCGGCGGTCGAGGTCTATATCGTGGCCAGCACCGAAGACCCCGGCGGCGTCGGGGAGCCGGGCACGGCGCCCATCGCCGCCGCGGTGACCAACGCGATATACGCGGCCACGGGCAAGCGCATCAGGCGTCTGCCGGTGAGACCGGAGGAGCTGAAAGCGACCTGACGCGCAAGCGGACTGCCCGATACGACCTGACGCTCCGCCTTTCATGAGGAGGTAGGGATGAGATCATTGTGCAGGCGACAACGGCCCAAGGCGCTCGTGGCTGTCGCCCTTATTTTTTTGATCGCCGCGTACGCATATCCTCCGCATCCCGTTGCGCAGCGGGTGATAAAGTCCGTCCTCTCAGCCGCGTTGTCCGGGGGCCGCCCGGCCTACGCGGAAGCGACCGACCCTGCGGCCTCGGCCGCTGCCTTCACTAAGGCATCACAGGTGTTGTTCAATCCCCGCTGCGTCAACTGCCACCCGGCGGGCGCAAGCCCCCTGGTCGGCGACAAGAGCCTGCCCCATCCCATGCACGTGGTGCGGGGGACCGAAGGCCTGGGGAAAAACGGCGTGTGGTGCAGCACATGCCATCAGGAGAAGAACCTGGCGGACCCTCGTATGCCGCCCGGCACTCCGGGATGGCAGCTCCCACCCCAGGACATGCCGATGGTGTTCGAGAAAAAGACCACAGGCGAATTGTGCCGCCAGATGAAAGACCCCGCGCAGAACGGGGGGAGAAGCCCGGAAGAGGTGGTCGAGCATGTGCGTGACGCCCCCTGGTCCTCTGGGGTTGGCAGCCGGGGGAAGGCAGGACGCCCGTGCCCATGCCGCACGAGGAATTTGTCAAGACCATGAGGGAGTGGGCCGAAAAAGGCGCCGCATGTCCTTAAAGCGGGAGAGACGGCCGGGAGGTGGTCTTATGCGGCAAGACGCCGCTCGCCCTTTTAGTCGCGGCCGTCATCTGCGGCAGCATATGCGGGGCGCGCTCATTGACCGCGGACGTGCCGTACGAAACCGGGCCCCCTTCGGCCTGAGCGGACTCGCGCCCGCCGCGGCCGGGCCGGGAAAAGAGCCGCTCTACAGTCTGAAGGACCCTTATTTCATCTCCGTCAACGCTACTCTTTCTTATCTATGGCCAGTATGCCTCCCACCGCCATATCTTCTTTCTTTTTCTCGAACAGGTGGATCCGCACCGTCTCGGGCGACACATCCAGGCTCCTGACGACCGCTTCGGTGACGTTTGCGACGAGCTTTCTCTTCTGTTCCACTGTCCTTCCTTCGTACATGATCACTTGGATGACCGGCATAACACCTCCTGTTCGCGCAAGAAATAATAGTGCACGATTATAGCATGGGGAGGGGAAGGGCGCCACATAATCGCGACGGACAGGCAGGGCAAACGCATTTGGAAACT
>PLSJ01000099.1 GCA_003165115.1 Syntrophaceae bacterium
TTAAGGGCGAGGAGGTTCGTCTGGTCGGCGATGTCGTTGATGACCCCCACGATCTCGCCGATCTGCTTCGAGCGGTCCCCGAGCGACTTCACGAATTGCGCGGAGTCGTTGACCGTTAAGGCGATCTCTTTCACCTCGTCGACGGCCCGGTTGACCACCGATCCGCCCTCTCGCGCGGTCGCCGCCGTCTCACCGGCCGATTGCGAGATGCTTCCCGCGTTCCTGGCGACGTCGAGAACCGTATGGGACATCTCCTCCGAGGACGCGGCGACCACCGTCGCCCGTTCCGCCTGAACGGACGATCCTTTCGACATCTGGTCGGCGCTCGCGGAAAGCTCCGTGGCCGCTGACGAGAGGCTGGCCGCGGTCGACGCGACCTGGCCGACGACGCCCCGCCATTTCTCCGCCATGTTGTTCATGGAGGTAAGCAACTGACCGACCTCGTCCCTGCCTTCCGAAGTCACCTTTACGCTGAGATCGCCGCTGGCCAGCCGGTCGGCCATCCCGAGCCCCTCTTTCAGAGGGATCGTGATGCCGCGGGTCAGGTAGGTCGTGGCGACGACGACCATGCCGAGGCCGATGATGCCGAGGACCACGAGAAGCACCTGGTACGTGCCGTTCTGCTTCGATGCGGCCTGGTGGGCGGCGTCCATCTCCTTCTGCTCGTACCGCACGAGGTCTTCCATTGCCGCGATGATCTCAAGGGCGAACGGCCGCGCCTCCTTCACGTAGGCAGTCATGGCCTCTTCGCGCTTACCCGCTTTCGCCAATTCCATGGCTTTGTTGTTGGCCCCTTTGCCGGCCGTCATGATGGACTTGCACCGGGCGACGAACTCTTTGCTCTTTTCGGTCTGCCCGAGCTTTGCCAGCGCCTCGAAGGCGTCGTTCTCTTCCTTTCGTTTCTCGGCAATGAGCTTCGTGTTCTCCCCGATCACGCCCTCATCCTGCGTCATCAGTATGACCGCCATGGCGTAGAAGATCTGGTTTACGGCGTTGATGGCCGTGTTCGCCTTTTCGATCCTTGATGCGTTGACATCGATGACCTTGTTGAATTCCCTGTCCATGTGCCTCATGTTGACCAATGCGATGGTCGTCAGGACCAGCATCATTACCATAACAGCCCCGAAACCGATGGCGAGCTTCTTGCCGATGTTCATATTCTTGCCGATGTCCAGGTTCTTCATGGTGCTACCCCCCTTTTCGTCCTGTCTTTCGCTGTGGTCCCCTATTTCACGTACACAGGCGGATGAGCGGCTGTGCCATGATGAAGTAAGCGAACGGCCGGGCCCCTCCCGGTTTATGCAATAATCTTATCGACACGTTTCGGGGATTGCTTTAGATAGGGCATAAAAAAAGAGGCAGGGCCGTTTGACGGCCGTGCCCCTACGAGAGGACGATGCTTCTTTAGCCTATGCCTTGAACCGCTTCCTCATACCGACAAGGCCCAGGAGACCGGGGGCGAGCAGGAGGATCGAAGGCGGGACGGGGACCGCGGATACCGCGACATTGCCGATGACCGGTCCGTTGTAGCCCCCCGTGGTATCCATACTGGTGAAAGAGAGGACTGTCGATGCCCCGGTTGCCGTGAACTGAATGGTTTCGAAGGTGTACTGGCCGTTGTATGCGTTATTGGCCGTTGAAACGGTATAAGAAGACCCACCGAAGCTCACCTGGAGCACTTTCGGGCTGGGGGCGCCGTTCGTGTTACCCGAGAGGTTGAACGTCACGTTGTATGTCTGGTTGGGCACCGTGACGAGCGTCTGCGTTATTCCGCCGAACGAAGACCCATCGAGATCGACGCTGCCCCCGCCGCCGGGAGGGGAGCTTCCGAACCAGGTACCGATCAGGTCGACGCTGCCCGTGCCCGAGCCCGCGTTTGCCGCGCCATCGGTGACCGTCCATCCGATCATCGGCTGGCCGCAGAAATAGGTCACATAACCCGCGCTCGGGACAGGTGTAAAGTCCCCGTTGGTAACGATGCTGCTTGCGTGTGCCGTGCCGAAGGCCCACAACGTGAGGACCAGAACTGCCGCTGCCAAGACCTTTGCCATATGAATCCTCCTTTTGATACAGTGTTTCAGGCAGCCAGGCTGTCTCTCTGATGCATATCCCGTGATGTTCCGGCCGAGACCCTTTTGCTTTCCGCCCCACCCTCGCGGATAGTTTGGCTTTATCTGCTACAACAGTGTATTACAATATCTAGCTTACGTCAAGAAGAAAATGGAGAGAATCAGCAACTTTTTATTCCAGGTTTCGGACGACATGCTTCTTATGTGCACGCAAATAGCCGTTTTTCATCCCATAGTCGCCAACTGTCCGGCTTTAACAAGCCGTCTTCATGGTAACATGATGTATGACATTCTCATAGCCAGGAACTTACGTGTCCGGGCGCGCAGGATTTCTTTTCGGTAAACTGTGCGCCGACCGTGCAATGGCAGGGTGATCGTATTAAAATGTAGAAATCTTCTTTGTCGAACAAGCGCACGGGCGAATAAGAGCAGAAGGGGGGTCCATGAAACGGGTACTGTTCAGCCTGTTGGCGTTTTCAATTCTTTTTCTTTCTTCCCATGCCTGGAGTGCCGGACCCGTGGGCTATGCGGGCACGGATACGTGCCTGGGCTGCCATCAGGACCGGGCCACGTTCATGTCGAAAAGCCCGCACTGGAAAAAGGCCGTCCCGGGCGCACCGATCAACCAGGAAGGCTGCGAGTCCTGCCACGGACCGGGTGCCGCCCACGCGGAGGCGGGCGGCGGCAAAGGTGTCGGCGGCCTCGTTACCTTCTCCAAGAAAGAGCGGGCCGACGTCAAGTCGGCGGCGTGTCTCAACTGCCACGAGCACAGCACGCAGCTCGTAAACTGGGATTCAGGCACCCACAAGACGATGGACGTGTCGTGCAGCGACTGCCACACGCTCCACTCTCCCCCGAAGGCGCCTGCCGGGTACGGCACCACCCTTGCCGGCCTCGGCTACTCGCCTTCCCGGGAATACCAGGTATGCGGAAAGTGCCACCTTGACGTCAAGGCCAGGCTGAGCAGACGGTCTCATCACCCCATCGTGGAGGGCAGGATCACCTGTTCGAGCTGCCACCAACCGCACGGCTCCACATATCCTGCCATGATAAAGGCGCCGAGTATTAACCAGCTCTGCTACAAGTGCCACGCCGAAAAGAGGGGACCCTTCATGTGGGAGCACCCTCCTGTCGACGAGAACTGCGCCACCTGTCACGCTCCCCACGGCAGCGTCCATCAATGGCTCCTCACCGAGAAGGTGCCGAACCTCTGCCAGGCATGCCACGACACGACGACCCATCCAGGCACCATGTACAGTAAGCAGTCGCTCTTTACCGGGAAGGCGCCTGCCGTCCAATCGGTCGGCCGGGCATGTCTCAATTGCCACAGCAACGTCCACGGGAGCAATGCGCCTGCGAACCCTGCGAACGAGTTCAACAGGGGTTCATACTTCCTGCGATAGGGGGTCCACATGAAGAAAGGATTCGCAGTTGCCTTCGTCATGGTCCTTGTCTCTGTTTCCGCCTCCTATGCCGAGCAGGCCGACATGTTCTCGGGCGGGTTTTTCCTCGGTGGCAGGGCCCTCAGCCTCGATCATCAGAGCGGCAAGTTCAACGAGTACAACGCCATAGGGCCGGGTCTCTTCGGCGGCGGGGACGCGAGGTACGACAACGACCGGTACTACCTGAACGCCGAGGCCACCTATCTCGGCGACGGCGATATGTATGTGAAGCTGAAAGGGGGGAAATGGGACAGCTTCAAGTATTCGCTCTTCTATACCGAATTCCCCCACAATTACTCCTTCGAGAACAAGAGCGTCTTCATCAACCCCGGCTCCGAGAACCAGGCCCTGCCTTCATCGAGGGCCGCGCTCAATAATGTGAACACATGGCCCAGCCAGTCCTTCGACGAGAAAATCAGCCGGAAGGAGGTGGGCGGCGCCGTGGAGGTGACCGCCATAAGGCCCTTCTTCTTCAACGTCGACGCGAGCCGGTTGCAAAGGAGCGGACAAAACGCGTTCGGCGCGGTAGACGCCTTCGGCGGTACGGCGAGTGCCGGCTCGGCGGGCTCCTTCACGAGCAGGCTTACCGACATCGCCCAGCCCGTCGACGACCATACGACCAACACGAACGCCCTTTTCGGCTGGAAGAACAAGCAATACTACGCCGCTTTCGGGGGCGGCTTCAGCGAGTACGGCAATTCCGCGGAGTTTACCCGCTTTCAGGAGCCTTTCTTCCCTCCGACGGGCGCTTCGCCGACAACCGCGGCCGTGGGGACTATCGTGGGCCCCCCGGACAACAGGTCCTGGAACTTGAAGTTCGCAGGGAACGCGAAGCTCCCCTACTCCTCCGTCTTCTCCCTCACCGCGGACTACCAGCAGAACACGTCGCACACGACGCTCCTCAACTCCATAGAGACAGGCACCCAGGCGACACCCGTTATCGCGCCCTTACAACTCAGCTCACCCGCCTTTAACGGCAACGTGCAATACTGGCATTTCGGCGCCACCCTCACGTCGAGCCCCATGAAGGACCTGACGACGAAGTTCTACTTCAAGTACCTGGACCGTAAAGACAACTCCGACGTCATCACCTTCGCGAATTCGGCGGGCACCGCCGCGCCGATCACCAACTCCCTCTACAGCTTCCAGAAGACGAGCGTGGGCGGAGAGGCAACCTACCGGTTCATGAAGAACCTGAAGGGCGTCCTGGGCTACGATTACACGGACACGAAACGGGAGGACCTGCCCATAACCTCGATCGTCTTCAACAACATCCCCGATACCTGGGACCAGAAATACATCGCGCAGCTCGTCTATAACCCCCTGGACTGGCTCGGCGCAAGGCTGAAATACCAAAGGCTTTACAGGAACAGCCACTTCGAGCCGGGCACGAACCCGGAGCCGGAGGCGTCGACGCCGGCCAACACAACCCTCGCCAACAACATCCGCCGCTTCGACGCGGGGGACAAGGTCCAGGACATGGTCAAATTCACCACCGACATCACTCCCACCGATGCCCTCGGCATAGCCCTGGAGTACGCGTACAAACTCGACAACTTCAACAGGAACACCCTCGGCTTCCAGCAGATGGAGGAAAACGAGTTCATCCTCGACGCGAACTACGTCTTTAAGGGGATGAAGCTGTTTGCCTTCTTCGACTACGACATGTCCCACACGTCGCAGACCCAGAGGCAGGGCGCGGGCGGCAACGGTGACCCGAGCACCCCTCCCAGCCCCACGGGCTTCAACTGGAACGCGGATATGCGCAACCAAAACTACGCCTATGGCCTGGGGACCTCGTTCCCCGTGATGAGCAAGCTGGCCCTTATCGTGCAGTACGACTTCGAGAAGAACAACGGCTGGGCGAACTTCACCTCCCAGAGCTTCACCGCCGCCCAGACGGGCCTCGGGATCAATAATGGCAACATAGACAACCCTTACTGGGATGGCTACACCCGGCAGAACATTTCCGCCAGGCTGGTCTTCGACTACAACCAGCACCTCGCCTTCAGCCTGGGCTGCCTCTACACACAGTTCAGGACGAATGACGGCCAGTACGCCGGCTATCAGTATGCGTACCCCTTCAGCACGAACGGCTCCAGCTATTTGAGCGGGGCGTACCTGGATCAGTCGTACAAAGCGAACGTTTACTACTTGCGGGCTATGTACCGGTTCTAAGCGGTCTTTCCTGGTATCAGGCCATGGCGAGCGACATCGAAAACGGGGGACCGGTATGAGCGGGAAGATAGAGAGGGCCGGGCTTTATCGCAATACGGTCAGCTATTTCGGCGGCCTGATCGTCGTCATCGCCGTCGTGATGACGCTGCTCCTGTTCGTCATCAATCTAAGCGTAAGCAGACCAAGCCCGTATATCGGCATTCTGACCTACATGATAGCCCCAGGGTTCATGACCCTGGGCATCCTCGTGTTCCTGTACGGGACGCGCCGGGAAAGCAAAAGGAGGCGCAGGGCCGGGTCCGAGGAGGCGCTGCCTTACCCGAGGCTCGATCTTAACGACGTGCATCAGCGCAGGCTCTTCACCCTTGCACTGATGGGTGGAAGCCTTCTGGTTGTCCTGCTCTGTGTTCTGGGGTATAACGCCTACCTCTTCACCGACTCCACGACCTTTTGCGGGGCCCTGTGCCACAAGGTAATGAAACCTGAATACACCGCCTACCGGAACGGCCCCCATGCAAAAGTAGTCTGCGTCAACTGTCATGTCGGATCGGGGGTCCCCTGGTATGTGAAATCGAAGATCTCGGGTGCCCCACAGGTATTCTCCGTCCTGTTCCATACCTATTCGAGGCCGATACCCGTCCCGATCAAGAACCTCAGGCCGGCGAGGGAAATCTGCGAAGAATGTCACTGGCCGGAGAAGTTCTACGGCGCCAAGCTGATGCAGAACCCCCATTTCCGCTATGACGAAAAAAATGCGCCGGAGCAGATAAGCCTTCTTCTGAGGACGGGGGGCGGGACACCGAACCTCGGGGTGAACGCCGGAATCCATTGGCACATGATTATCAACAGGAAGGTCTATTTCAGGGCGGCGGACCGTCAGCAGCAGCAGATCCCATGGGTCAGGGTGGTGCGGAACGACGGATCGAGCGAGGTCTACAGGGATTCGCGCACGCAAACTCCCGAGAAGATAAACGCCCTGCCCGTCCGGCTGATGGACTGCATGGA
>PLSJ01000076.1 GCA_003165115.1 Syntrophaceae bacterium
GCTGCGAGGAATCTTCTGATTGAAGCCCCGATGCGCGTAATCGACGGCCGAATTGCCCTGAATCTCGGCGCATGCCCTTACGCAGCGGTCACACAGGACGCACTTGTTGTAATCGCGGATGATGAAAGGGTTGGATGAATCAACCGGGTAGCTGTGCCGCTCCCCCTTGAACCGGGAGCCGTTTACCCCCATCTTATAGGCCAGGCTTTGGAGCTTGCAGTCACCACTCTTCTCGCAGGTCATACAGTCGCTGGGATGATCGGAAAGCAGACACTCCATGATAAGCCCACGCGCGATCCTGACCCGGTCCGAGGAGGTTTTCACCACCATGTTCGGGGCAACGGGACAGGCGCACGAGGCAACAAGGTTGCGGGCGCCTTCCACCTCGACGACGCAAAGGCGGCACCCGGCCGCATGGCTCAGTTCCTCCTCGTGACAGAGGGACGGAATCTCGATGCCTGCTTTGCCGGCGGCCTGGAGAATAGTTGTCCCTTCTTCTACCTGCACCTCACGATTGTCGATAGATAGTCTGATCTGGCCCATAACGCCTCCAATATTCCGTATTCCCCGTTATGTCCAGTCATCTCTAACCCCCTTCTGATCCCCATCGCGATGACGCCCGATCCCGCGGCACGCTTGTTGATGCCCTGCCGTCCTCTACTATGTCATTTATGACATAACATAATCCACCTCGTTAATCAAGGAAAAGTGCTGTGAAGGGTGCACGACACGAAAGTTATTGCTTGAGCCGCGAGTGGAGGTGTGCGATAAGCTGACAGCGTAATGGCTTACAGGAGGTCATGATGGGCATGCCGACAGACGAGCTTGAGCAGCGGTGTTCCATGTTTCAGGAAGAACTTGCCCGCGTAGGCGACTTGCGTCTTGGCTCTCTCATCTATCGATACCGGCGGTGCGGCAAATCGGGTTGTCTTTGCTCAGACCCCAAGCACCCGGGTCACGGCGGCTGGATTGTCTCTAAACAAGGTTGGCGGGAAAACGGTGATGAGCACCGTGCCGCACGAGGAGCAGTTGCCGACAATCAGGCGACAACTCGAAGAGGGCCGACGATTTTGGAGGCTTGCCCATGAGTTCGCCGAGGCAAGCGACGAACTGAGCCGAAGGAGACTGGAAGAACCTCCCGCGAAAGCGGAAGTCAAAAAGGGGGCCTCAAGAAAGAGTTCGAAGCGCAGATCGTCGAAGAAATCGAAAGGCTGATCGGCAAAGGCGCTGCGGACGGCGTCGATTTTGAGGCCATAGAGACGGCGGCCCGGCGGGAGGCGATGAGGATAGCTGCCAGGGCTGTCGAGAAGAAGCTCAATTCGGACCTCTCCGATTATGAAGGGTTGCCCGTGCGGCGCTCGTATGACCTACGCGGGACGACGACCCAAGACGTTCGTTACGGCATTGGGCGAGATGACCCTCGCACGCGCCTGCTACCACTGGAAAACCTGGCTTCGCGCCTCGCGACAGGGCGCTCGTGATGGAGCATGCGTCTCTGTCGCCGGCAGTAGCGCGTATGACCGGGTTGGCTGCTGCAATGGTCAGATTCGAAGAAGGGTCCCTGTTGCTCTCAGAGCTTGCAGGCGTGAAGGTAAACGCCAAGCAGGTTGCCGTCGGCACGCGGCTCAAGCGCGCGGGCATGCCCCGATCTACAGGAAGAGGCGCAATGCCCGCCTGATGGTCTCGGGGTCATCGTCCCCCGTGTCGAGCTTCATGACGTGGAAAGAAGGCAGGTCGTCCGGCTCTTCCCGGATCAGGAGTTGCCGGTCGAGAACGGCGAGGTGGGCGTCGGAGACGTCCGTGCCCTCGGCTATCCGGCGCTTCACCCGCTCGCGCAGGATATCGGCGCCTGCGCCGCACCGGATGAAAAAGGGGTTCAGGCCCGCCCTTCCGCAGCTCTCGTAGAACTCCTGCCTGAGAGCGGACGTGAGAAAGGTGGCGTCGACAACGACCCTTTTCCCCTTTGAAGCCGCGGCGACGGCCTCCTGAGTCATTGCCCGGTAAGTCCTCATGCTCGTGGCGGCGTCGTACAGGCCCGAGCCGTAGTCAACGTAGACGTGGGCGGCGGCCGGTACGCCCGCCACGCGCTTTCGCACCTCGTCCGAGCGCAGGAGCACCGCCCCCGGCAGCAGACCCCCGGCGATGGCCGACTTGCCGGAGCCGGAAAGGCCCATGAGCACGACCGGGTTGAAGGGCGCCCGGCCGTGCTCGAGGTAATGCCGCGCCAGCGCATAATAATCCTTCGCCCGCCTGATCGCGGCCTCCCTGCCTACGCGATCGCGTGTGAGCCCGTCCGCGGTAAAGCCCTCGATCTTTCCGCGCACCACCGCGCGGTACGCCTTGTAAAACAGGAGAAGGTCATCCGCCCGGCTTTCCGGAAACTGCGAAACATATGCGTGCGAAAGGGCTGAGGAGAGGTCGAACCTGCCCCTGTATTCGAGGTCCATATAAAGGAACGCCACGTCCTCCAGCACGTCGGTTATCCGAAACCGCCTGTTGAATTCGATGCAGTCAAAGATGACCGGGGGGTCGGTGAGACATACGTGCTGCGTGTGGAGGTCGCCGTGTACCTCCCGCACGAACCCGTTCTCCTTTCTTATCCTGACGGCGTCTTTCCGCTCTTCGAGGAAAAGGCGCGTGGAGGAGACAAGCCGCTCGAAGAACTGCTCGTCGATGGTGACACCCCGGTAAGGCCCTATCTGGTCGAAGTTCTCTTCCGTGTCGGTGCGGACCGCCTCGATCCCGCCGTAGGGGCCCCTGCGGTGGATCGGCGCACCGGAATGGAAACGCGCCAGCACCCTGCCCGTTTCCGCCAGCGCCCCGTACAGCAATTTTCCCTCTCCGATGAGGTGAGAAAGGAGCTTCTCCTGCCGTATCCTCTTCATCTTCACCGCCCACTCCGCGACGACAGCGCCCCTGGAGCGCAAAAAAGCGTAGGTGTCCCCCTTTCTGTATATGGGGACGACGCCGAGGTAGGTGTCACCGGCCAGACGGGAGTTGAGGAGCACTTCTTCCTTGCAGAAGAAACGCCTTTTGGCAAGGGTGGTGAAGTCGAGGAAACCGAAGTCCACGGGCTTCTTGATTTTGTAAACCACCGGACCGGCCAGGAAAACGTGGGAGATGTGCGTTTCGAGGTGGACGACGGAAGGCGGCTTTTCGGGATAGCTCTCCGGCCTCAAAAGGAATTCGATAAGGTCCCCGGCGGGCCCCATGCGCACCTCATATACGCGTCATGCCAGAAAAAGCGTGCGAGCCTTAAAGCCATTGGAAATCTGCGGCAAAGGTCCGGTCCGCGATCCCGTGTACGAAAAGTAATGTAAGACCCGGTCCCTCCCCACGCACCGGAAGAACGACCTATCTCTCGCACCCGACGCGAACAGCGGTCATGATCATCCTGAGACACGCAGTCTCTCTATGTCCTTTCGCCGGCCGGACCTATGGCAACCTTGTGCCCCTTAATGTACCTGTTCTTCATCATCCGGATCACTTCGGACGCGTAATCCTGGGGGACCTCGACGAAAGTGTAATCGCCATGGATATCGATCTTCCCGATCATGTTGCCCCGCAGCCCCGTCTCGCCAGCTATCGCGCCGAGGATATCCCTCGCGGTCACCCTGTGGTTGCGGCCTACGTTCAGGTAGAGTTTTGCCGGTATGCGCTTCCGTGGCTCCGGTTCGGTAACTTGCTCCTTGAAATCGACCTCTTTCGCAGCGGACGCCAGCATCATCTTCAGCAGGGCCGCGGCAACTTCGGTTGAGGAGACGTCTTCCCTCAGCAGCCTTTCCAGAATCGTGACATACTTGTCCAGGTCGCCCTCTTCTATCTGCTCCTTCACCTTCTCGATGACCGCTGTCGACCGGCTTTCCTCCACTTCCGTAAGCGTCGGGATCGGC
>PLSJ01000471.1 GCA_003165115.1 Syntrophaceae bacterium
CGTGCATTTCAAACTGTTGATCAAAGGGGGAATAGAGCATGGAATACTGCAATTTGGACTTGAACCTGACGAAGGAAGACCAGACCCTGAGAGACTCCGCACATAAATTCGCGGAGACGGTGATGCGCCCGATTTCTGTCGAGCTCGACAAAATGAGCGTGGAGGATGCGTTTGCTCCCCAGTCGCCATTTTGGGATTTTTTGCGAAAGGCATACAAGCTGGGATATCACAAGCTCCCCTTCCCGGAGGTGGTCGGCGGCCCCGGCCTCACTCCCTGGCAGATAGCAATCGTTATGGAAGAGTTGGCATCTTCAGGGACCGGATAAAGGATTATATCCGCAGGCGGGGAGAAAATATCTCGTCCGCCGAGATAGAGCGGGTGGTTAATTCTCACCCGTCGGTGGCCGAATCCGCCGCAATCTCGGTGAAATCGGAGCTGTCCGAGGACGAGGTAAAGGTCGTGGTCATGCTGAAACCAGGTTCCGATCTGCCCCCCGGGGAACTGCTCGCTTTTTGCCAGGAGAGGATGCCCTATTTCGCGGTGCCCAGGTTCGTCGAGTATGTGGACGGCCTTCCCAAGACGGCGAACGAAAAGGTGCAGAAGGCAAAGCTCAGGGAAGCGGGTATTACCGCTGCCACCTGGGACAGGGAGAAGGCCGGATTTAAGGTAGAGAAATAAGGGAAGCCGAGGAGGAGACATGTCAGAAGATGCGGTGCCCGTAAAGGAAGGCTTATTCGATGAAACCGGCGGCGGGAGGCTCCTCGCCGGTAAATGCAAGGCGTGCGGGAGGATCTTCTTCCCGAAAGCGCCCTTCTGCTTCGAGTGCCTGGAAAAGGATATGGAAGAAGTGGTGCTCAGCCGCAGGGGGAAACTCTATTCTTACAGCATCGGCCGCATGGCTTCGACCCATTTCCCGCCGCCCTACGCGGTGGGACTCGTCGATCTGCCCGAGGGTGTGCGCGTGTTCGCCCCGCTCATGTCGACCGTGGACCTGACCTACCGGATCGGTATGGAGATGGAGGTCTATATAGATGAACTCTGGAAAGATGATGGCAAACGGGTCATGGGCTACAAGTTCAAACCTGTGAAAGGTGGGGACTAACCCCATGTCGGTGAGGAGGCTTCAATGAGAGACGTAGCGGTGATCGGAGTAGGACAAAGCGAATTCGGAAAGTTCCCGTGGAAATCCGCCGCGGCAATGGGGGCGGAAGCGGTGAAGGCGGCCCTGGGCGATTGCGGTATTCCGCCGAGGGCAATCCAGGTTGCCTACTGCGCGAGACAATACGATGCGAACTGTACCTCCCAGCAGATACTAAAGGAGGTGGGCGTACGCAACATAGAGATGATCAACGTGGAGAACGCCTGCGCCGGGGGATCGACGGCGTTTCGAGGGGTCTGGAAAGAGATTGCCGACGGCAGGTACGACGTCGGGATAGCCATGGGAGTAGAATCGATGACGACGAGCCCGATCGCGGGCAAGCTGATCTCCCCGGAGAAGGACGACCTCGAAGGGCACATCGGCATGACCATGCCTGCCATGTTTGGCATGGTCGCGCGAAGGCAGATGGAGGCGGGGGCGACGCTGGAGGACTTCGCCCGGGTGTCGGTCAAGAACCACCACAACGGCTGTCTCAATCCACAGGCCCAGTACAAGAGGGAGTTCACCGTCGAGGAGGTGCTTAATTCGCGCATGATCTGCGATCCCATTACGCTCCTCATGTGCTGCCCCAATACGGATGGGGCGGCGGCGGCGATCCTCTGCTCCATGGACGTGGCGAGAAGATATACGACCCAACCCATACGGGTCCTGGGCTCCGCGCTCTGCTCGGCGGACTACAAGTATGCCCAGGAAGACATCTGCGCGTCGCCCGTGGGCGTCAAGGTTGCGAAGGCGGCGTATGAGATGGCGGGGGTCGACCCCAAGGACATCGACCTTGTCGAGATGCACGATGCCTTTGCGAGCGAGGAAATACTGAGATATGAGGACCTCCTGCTCTGCAAGCCGGGGGAGGGCATAGAGTTTCTCAGGTCGGGCGCAACCGCCATAGGCGGCCGCGTACCGGTCAATCCGAGCGGGGGCCTCCTCGCCCTGGGGCACCCCTTGAGCGCCTCCGGCGTCCGCACCGTGTGTGAGGTCGTCCTGCACCTGAGAGGCCAGGCGGGCGCCCGCCAGACGCCCAACGCGAAGGTGGGCCTGGCGCAGATGCTCGGCGGACTGGTGACGAACCTGGAACATGGGGCCGTCGCGGGAATACACATACTTGCGCGTTAGATAGGGGTGATACGTGATCAAAGGATTTAACCACGTGGGTATCGCCGCGAAGGACCTGGAGAGGACCCTTGAGTTCTTCGTGAAGACCTGCGGCGCCAGGGAGATTTGGCGGAGCAGGTTTGAGGATGAGAAGTTCGAGACGGTCCTCGTTGCAATCGGTGAAGCACGGTTCGAGCTGTTGGGCAGCCTGGAGCCCGGGAGCATTATCGACAAGTTCATCCGGACGAGAGGAGAGGGCATCCACCATGTCTCCATCGAGGTGGATGAGTTCGATCGGGTGATCGACCATTTCAGGGCCGAAGGGATGAGACTGATGGGTGGGACGGAGACGAAGGATTTTAAAGCCGTTTTCATACACCCGCAAAGCATGTCCGGCGTGCTGACGGAGATCATAGAGCCAAAGGGGGGCTGGGGGACGTGAGCCGCCCGCCCTTTCGCGGACATAAGGCCGAAAGACCTCATGATAAAAAAATGGGAGGATAAGCGATGGATGACGCAAAAGAAGCCACGAAGGCCCAGACCTTTGAAGACCTCAAACCCATGCTGCGCCCGACCGGGATCATCAACGGCGTGATGAAGGTGGACCCGGAAAAGTGCAGCAGTTGCGGCCTCTGCATCAAGAATTGCCCCTTTACGTGCCTGGAGATGGACGAAGACGAACACCCCAGGATGGTGGACACGTATATCTGTATGTCCTGCTCCAACTGCATGATTGCCTGTCCCAAGGACGCCATGTCGATGGAGCAGATGTTCCGGGTGAAGGACGGGTTCTTCGATACCGGGTTTCCGCCGATGAAGATGCCCCTGGAGCCGAAGGACGCGGAAGGGAAACCGGCCGAATGGACCCCGGTGGAGCGGGCGGTCATGGAGCGCCGGAGCGTCCGGAATTACAAGAAAGACCCCGTGCCCGAGCCACTGATACGCCGTGTGCTGGAGGCAGGGCGATTCGCGCCGAGCGGCGGCAACCATCAGCCGTGGAAGTTCACCGTCGTCACCGACCCCGAATTCCTCGCCCGGCTCGAGGCCGCCTGTCAGGCGGTATGGGCCGGCATGTATCCCGTATTTACGAATGATGAGACCGTGATCAATATGGTGGGCATGGTGCCCCCCGGCGTCTTCGACCCGCGCACCCAGAGGGGCCTGCGAAATATCGCGGTCAAGGAGCTGCCCGTCTTCTTTCACGCACCCGCGCTGATCTTCATGGGCGGCAACAGCCGGATGAACGATGCCGACCTGGGTGGCGGCATCTGCGGGCAGAACATGAACCTTGCGGCCATATCCCTTGGGCTGGGCGCCTGCTGGAGCAATTTTGGAAAAGCGGTCAATTTCATCCCGGAGATAAGGTCGAAGCTCGGTTTCGACGAACCGTGGTCGGTCACCTCCGTCCTGGCCCTCGGTTATCCAAAATTCAAGCAGTCCGGTCTGGTGGCGCGCCATTTCCGGCCGGTCACCTGGTTCCGTCCGGGCTCCGCCGGGCCGCAGACAGAGGAGTAATACCGGGTTGCCCCAATAACTGAATCTGGAGGAGCGCAATGAACCAATTCGAGGGGAAAGTCGCAGTGGTGACAGGCGCGAGCGGGGGGATAGGCCGCGCTTCGGCGTTGGCGTTTGCAGAAAGAGGGGCACGGGTGGTTGCGTCCGACGTGCAGGTCGAGCAGGGGGCGGAGACGGTCCGCATGATCAGGGAGAAGGGCGGGGAAGCACTTTTCGTGAAAACCGACGTATCCCGCTCCGAAGACGTGCAGGCCCTCATGGCGAAGACCGTCGAGACTTACGGCAGGTTGGATTATGCCGTGAATAATGCCGGCATAGGCGGAGCCAATGCGCCGACGGCCGATTACGGGGAGGAGGATTGGCACAGGATAATAGGGACCAACCTCACCGGGGTCTGGCTGTGCATGAAGTATGAAATCCCGCGGATGCTGACGCATGGCAAGGGTGCGATCGTCAACATCGCGTCGGCAATGGGCCTCACGGGTCTTAGCCTGGTTTGCGGCTATACGGCGGCCAAACACGGGGTCGTGGGGATCACCAAGGTCGCCGCCACGGAGTATGCCGCGCAGGGAATCCGCGTGGCGGCGGTATGCCCCGGTTTTGTCGAGACGCCCATGATGGATGAGGCGGCACAGATAGGGGGAGTCCCGAAAGACGCCTTCTACGGCGCTCTCGGGAGTTTCTCATCATCGAAACGTGTGGGAAGACCGGAAGAAATAGCGGGAGCGGTGGCGTGGCTCTGCTCCGATGCCGCTTCCTTTGTGACCGGCACCACCCTGGTCGTCGATGGCGGATGGATCTGTGGTTATCAATTGAGGTAACGAACCGAATGCATGAAAAGGGGAGGTGCGGGGATGGAGCTGAAAGGAAAGGTAGCAATCGTCACGGGCGCGGTAGGCGCCATAGGCCGCGGTATTTGCAAAGTCCTGGCTGCCGCCGGCATGCACGTTGCGATAGCCGACCTGCTTCCGGAACAATGTGACCGCTTCGCCGACGAGCTGAACGCATCGGGGGCGAGCGCCCTGGGGGTAGCCACGGACGTCACTTCCCGTGAGTCGACGGGACAAATGGCCCGGCGCGTGCTGGAGGCTTTCGGCCGGATCGACGTGCTGGTGAATAACGCGGGGATCATAAGGGTCGCGCCTCTCGTCGATTTCAAAGAAGAGGATTTCGACAAAGTAATAGATGTCAACCTGAAAGGCGCCTTGTTCTGCGCCCAGGCGGTGGTACCCGACATGATGAAGAATATGAACGGACGCATAATCAATATGTCATCCGTGGCCGGAAAGCGACCCGGACCCCTGCAAAGCGCCTACGCCGCCACGAAGCATGGACTCATCGGTTTTACGCAGGTATGGTGCCAGGAACTGGCGCCTTATCACATCACCGTCAACGCGGTCTGTCCCGGCTTTATAGATTCACCCATGTGGAGCGAGCACCTTGGCCCCGCCTATGCTCCCGCCTTTGGCGTCGAGCCGGAGAAACTCATCGAGACGGTGGCAAAAATACATATGCCGTTGGGCAGGCCTCAGACGCCGGAGGAGATAGGAGAAGCGGTTGCGTACTTCTGCATGGCGGACAGCACCTCCGGGCAGGCGCTGGTTATCGATGGCGGCCATGCAATGTGGTAGGGAGCAGATGACTTTTTATTAAATACTTTTAATCTTTTTCTTGACAGCCACGCCAATAGTTGCATAAGATTTAAAACATATTAATGAAGGGGGGGTGAAGGCGTAGAAGCACGTGGGAATGGGGGGCGATCGAAAAACGACTGTCCGGGTGGCGGCATAGTTTTTCGTTGACGTCCAATGGGTTCGGGTTTCAGGATATTCGAAAGGAGGAACGTAATATGGGCAAGAAAAGAAGTATTCTTTCACTCGCAATACTGATTTTATGCTTCAGCCTTTGTTACCTCGGCATTTATGCAGCTCCTGTCTACGCCGGAGAAGGCTATGGCAGCCACTACCCCGGCGGCAACGAGGACTTCATGGCAGGCTGCCTGCCTCCCGCGGGTACTTCGATTTTCATCAATTATATGGTGGACTATAACGCCACCACGCTCAAGGACAACGCCGGCCGCGACGCAAAGGTGGGCGGCCCCGGCGGCCTTTCGACCAAGTTTAATCTCAACGTGCTCGTCGACGCCTTGCGTTATGTGAAGGTGACGAAGATAAAGGTGGCGGGCGGCGACCTCGTCTGGCACGTGATCCTTCCCGTGGGTTATCAGCATGTCAGCCTTCAGGCGAATACGCCGGGCGGCACGGTATACGCTCCTGGATTCCCGTCATCGAAAACAGGCCTGGGCGATGTCGAAGCCGGCTGGGTGTCGCATGGCATCACTCCCCGAGCCTCCACAGCGTCCTCGCTCTCGACGTAGTGGCGCCGACAGGCCAGTACGGCACCGCCGCGGGCAGCGGCAGCAGCTCACGCCAGTTCATCGCGGACCCCGCAAACCTCGGCAGGAACTACTGGTCCATCAACCCCCTGTATGCGGTAACCTATCTCGGCGACAAGAATTCACCCCTCCCGGGCCTTGAGTTGTCGGCCAAGTTCATGTACTGGGTCAACACGGTCAATGCCGCGACCAGCTATGTCTCCGGCCAGGAGTTCTCCGCCGATTACCTCATCGGCTACCACATGGGCAAACTGGCGGTCGGCGCAAACGGCTTTTACCGCCTGCAGACGACCGACGACAAGCAGTTCGGCAGAACGGCAGTCGATCCGCTTACGGGCCTCGCGACGGGTATCAGAGGCGATGTCTGGTCCATCGGTCCCGCACTCAGCTACGAAATACCTCACGGCTGCCTCACGTTGAAATGGCAGCACGACATCTATGCGAAGAATGGGCCGGAAGGTGACAAGGTCTGGCTCAAGTGGATCTTCGCCTTCTAAGCAATCGCTGACATCGCTCCATCTCCCCTTCCGCGGAAGGGGAGATGGAGCCTAAAAATGTGCCGGCTATCGACAGCGGCCACGTCTCCCGCGGAAGACAAATGAACAGGCTGCGAAACAAGGTCACCATGGTAACCGGGGCCGCGGGTGGGATAGGCAAGGCGACGGCCTTGCGCTTCCATGAAGAAGGCGCCTTCGTGCTCGTCACGGATATCAACGACACGGAGGGCGAAAGCCTTGTCGCGCAGCTTCCCGGCCGATCGCGCTATTGCCATCTCGATGTGAGCAAAGAGGACGAATGGGTATCGGTCTTCGGCATGCTCGACGAGGAATACGGCCGTCTGGATGTCCTCGTCAATAATGCGGGAATCGATGGGTCTACTCAAACTGCCGGACCGCTCGACCCCGAAGGTCTCGACCTCGAGAGCTGGCACTACGTACACGCGGTAAATGCGGACGGTGTGGCCCTCGGATGCAAGTACGCGATACGGCTCATGAAGAAAAACCTTTGCAGCAGCATCGTGAATATCTCGTCCCGTTCAGGTATCGTGGGTATTCCGCGAATGGCGGCATACGCGTCCAGTAAGGCGTCCGTCAGAAACCATACCAAGAGTGTGGCCTTGTACTGTGCGGAGAAGCGGTACAATATCCGTTGCAACTCCATCCATCCGGGCGCCATCCTGACGCCCATGTGGGACCCCGTCTTCGGCAAAGACGAGGGACGGGCGCAACGGATTCGAAAACTTGCGAAGCGCATCCCGCTGGGCCGGATGGGCGCGCCGCTGGACGTCGCGAACGCCGTTCTCTACCTGGCGTCCGACGAATCGGAGTACGTTACCGGTATCGAGCTGACGGTGGACGGGGGGATACTGGCCGGGACCACGGCAACACCTTCGGACGTGGAATAACGCTTAAGGCAAGGCGCGACATTAACCCGGCCCCCACCGGGGACGACAAAGGCTAAGACATCTCGTAATACCAGGGGAAATGGACCAGCATCCCCGCCTGCACCTGATCGATGACGAGCATCGCGAGCTCTTTTGCCCCTTTTGCCTCTTCCCACCCCGGCAGTTCGTAGAGGTCCCCGTTATCCGGTGGCATAAAAAACCCGCCGAGCCTTTCCGGGCTCCACGACGTCATCGCCCGAAGGGTTTCCTCCATCGCCATGTCCACCTCGACAAGCCCCTCCCTGACCGCCCACAAGGCAAGCCAGACCGCGTGGAGAGACGCCGGGTCGGCGGTCTCGCCTTTCTCCTCGAGCATCTTGGCCGCCTTCTGATTGACGGGCAGCAGGTTCAGCCGCAGAATGGTGCGCAGCCTTTCTTCGTCCATGTCGCTTTGGACTCCTTATTTAGGCTTACCTGACCGGGAGGTTTTCTTCAGGCCGGCGAATGTCCGATGAGGGTCTCGACGATTTGTGCCGCGTCCCTGACGAACACGGGGCAGCGCGTCTCGAAGAGGCCCGCCGCCTTCGCCTGCGCCCTCGCCTCCGGTGTATGGATATCACACCCGAGCAGGTCGCGGCACTTTGTGGACGCGTGGCGCGCGGCAAATTCCCGGAGAAAACTCAACACGTGCGCGTAAGTCTCTTCTTTGGCCTGCTGGTTCCGGAAAGCCGTCATACCGTATTTTAGTCCCAGGACCATGAGGGCGCCGGTCACCGCACCGCACGTCTCCCCCGAGCCGGCAAGCCCGCCGCCGAAAGCGCAGGCCACCCGGTACGCGGTCTCTTCATCCACACCGAACTCAGGCGCGAACGCGGAAAACACTGCCTGGGAACAATTGAAGCCTTTCCTGAAACAGGAAACCGCCGCCTCTTGTTTTTCCATACCTACCCCTCCCGCGTATTTTTGTGACAGATTATATCACGGATTGTATATGGGCGACGGAAATACCAGAAAACGCCTGCGTCGCCGCTTCTTGCAAGGCCGTGGCCGGGAGAAACCGATCAATTCAGCTTTTCGCAAAAAGGTGTTTATGGTAATATATGGCAACGCTGAAAAGGGGTGTGATCATGGCGAAGAGTCACGACGTTAAGAAGGATTCCAAGAAGCAGGCCACCAAGACGTTGAAAGAAAAGAGGGAAGCCAAGAAAGAAAAGAAAGCAACGAAGGCTTGAGACGGGTTTTCGCATACGCCGCCTCAGATTCGGTCCTGAAGAGTTCGCTATCCGCCGCCGACGGGAGGAAAGAAGCTTAGTATGTCGCCGTCCAGGAGCACCTGGCCGGGACGTGCGTGAATACCGTTGACAATGATGATCTTCGGAATATTCTCGGGGAGTTTTAATCCGCTCGCGACCTCTTCTACCGTTGCCCCGTCCTCCAGGACTTTCGTAAACGAGAACATGTCGCTGCCTGGTGGAAGAAACGCGCGGAAAGTTGCGAATAAGCGTATCTCTACCCTCATGTCGGCTCCCCCATATCCGCCGCCCTCCCCTAGGCGGCGAATATGGATGACATCATTTGTACCTTAGCTTGAATCTCTGTATCTTGCCCGTGGAACTCTTCGGAAGCTCCGTGACGAACTCTATCCACCGGGGATACTTGTACTTGGCCATGCGGTCGAGGACCCACTGCTTCAGCTCTTTCTCCAGGTCCTCCGACGGCGCAAACCCCTGTTTGAGCACCACGAAAGCTTTGGGCTTCGCGAGACCCTTGTCGTCGTCCTTGCCGACCACCGCGACCTCGAGCACCGCGGGATTTTCCATGAGGCAGTTCTCGACTTCGACGGGCGACACCCAGATCCCACCGACCTTGAGCATGTCATCCCCACGGCCCGCGCACCAGTAGAAGCCATCTTCATCGACGTAGTATTTGTCCCCCGAATTGATCCACTCGCCCTGCATGGTCAGGCGCGTCTTTTCCCGTTTGCGCCAGTACTGCTGCGCGGCGCTTGCGCCTTTGACGAGGAGTGTTCCTATCTCGCCCTTCGGGACCTCCTGACCCTCGTCGTCGACAAGCTTCATCTCATAACCGGGTACGGGCTTGCCGGTCGACCCCGGCCTGACCTCTCCCTGGCGGTTCGAGATGAATATGTGGAGCATCTCGGTCGAGCCTATGCCGTCAAGGATCTCGACGCCGAACCGTTTCTTCCAACGATGATAGAGATCGGGCGGCAGGGCCTCGCCCGCGGAGACACATATCCGGACGGACGACAGTTCGTGCCTGGCGTTGGGGTCGACGCTGGCGCCCGTTTCCTTGTCCTGCTTCTCCTTATACGCGAGCATCTGCCCGTAGAGCGTGGGTATGCCAAAGAAAATGGTCGGGCGAAAACGCTCCATGTGGCGGAACACGCTCTCCGGGTTGGGCGGCTGTGCGTTGAGCACCACCGAGCCTCCGACGGAGAACGGTAAGTAGCCCGCGTTGCCGAGGCCGTACGCAAAGAAAAGCCGTGCCGCCGAGAAAAGGATGTCGTCCTCGGTTAAACCCAACACGCCGTTGCCAAAACCCTCGGAGGCGACGAGCATGTCGGCCTGGGAATGGATCGCCCCTTTGGGAGAGCCGGTCGAGCCTGAGCTGTAAAGCCAGAAGCCTGTGTCGTCTTTCGTCGTATACTCGGTCTTGAGGGTCTCCGGCGCGTGGCGGTACATCTGGCGAAAAGGAATGTGAGCGCCCTTGGTCTCCGAGATGACGATCATGTCCCGGAGATAGAGCAGGTCGCCCTTGATCTCGGCGACGATCGGGACCAGCTGTTCCGAAATGACCAGGACGCGCGCCCGGCTGTCGTTGAGGTAATACTCGTAATCGGAGGGCGTGAGCATGGTATTCACAGGGATAGGGACGGCGCCGATCTTGATGGCGCCATAAAAGACCGCGTAAAACTGGGGCACGTCGAGCATCAGCATCAGGATCCGGTCGTCCACGCGTACGCCCAATTCCCGGAAGGCGTTCGCCGTCTTGTTTACCATCTTCTGGATGTCATTGTACGTGTAATTCCGGTATTCGGTGTAGACGGCGACCTTATGGCCCCGCCCCTGTCGTATGTTCCGATCGATAAAATAGTCTGTCGCGTTAAAGAACTCCTGCATCTCACCATGAACCATAAGCTTCCTCCTGTTTTGTCGTTCGGTGCCCTAAATGACGAACTCCTCTTCCCTGTGGGGGACGTGCGTGACGAGGCCGAGCTGTTCTTCGACCAGCTTTGCGAAACCGACCGCCACGGCCTCCTCGCCGTGCACAATAAAGACTTCGGGCTTGCTGACGAATGAGGAGAGCCATTCAAGGAGCCCCGATTGATCCGCGTGGGCGGAAAAACCGTTGATCGTGTAAACTTTCGCCCGGACGGCAATCTCCTCGCCCAACACATGCACATGAGACGCACCGTCGACAATCCGTCTGCCGAGCGTTCCCCTCGCCTGGAAGCCCGTAAAAACGACGCTGCATTCCGGCCTCCAGAGGTTGTGTTTCAGGTGGTGGGCGACCCTGCCGCCTTCGCACATGCCGCTGCCGGCCATCACGACGGCGCCCGACTTTATCCGGTTGATCGCCTGCGATTCCTCGATTGACTCGGTGAAATGCAGCTTTATGGCATCGCCCTTGATCACCCGGGAAAACCTCGCCGCTTCCTTATCGAAATATTGCTGGTGCGTCAAATATATCTTCGTTGCCTGTTCCGCAAGAGGACTGTCGATATAGACATCGAAGGGCGGCAGACGTTTTTCACGGACCAGCTCGTTCAGGATATAAAGGATATCCTGCGTCCTGCCGACGGCAAAGACAGGCATGATCACGTTGCCTCCCTTCCTGAAGGTGACTTTGACCGCCTCCGCAAGCTCGTCGATGCTCTCTTTGGCGCCTTTATGCAAGCGGTTTCCGTACGTCGACTCCATGACCACGTAGTCCGCGGCCGTATTGAGCTGCGGGTCCGCGATAATCGGGTTCCCTTTCTTGCCTATATCGCCGGAGAAAACGATCTTCTTCTCTGTGGGGCTGTCCTGGTACCAGAGGGCAAGGGTGCTCGACCCCAAAATGTGGCCGGCGTCGATGAAGCAATACTTGAGGCCCTTTCCCACGCGGCCCGTCTCTCCGTACGCCTTCTCCACAAAAAACGGAAGAGCCGCCGCCACATCCTCTACCGTGTAAAGAGGCTCGAAAACGTGGTCTTTCCCCTGCCTCAGGGCCTTCTTCGTCTTCCATTCGGCATCCTTTTCCTGTATGTGGGCCGAGTCGTGCAGCATGATCTTCACGAGCGCCGCCGTGGCGCCGGTAGTAATGATCTCCCCCTTGAAGCCTTCCTTCACCAGCTTCGGTATCAATCCCGAATGATCGATATGGGCGTGGGTGAGGAAGAGGCAGGTGATATCCGCGGGCTGAAAGGCGAAAGCGTGCCCGTTCTCCGCATTCTCGCCCTGCTGCATGCCGCAGTCGACAAGGAACTGCATGCCGTTTGCCGATAAGTGGTAACAGGACCCCGTCACCTGCCGCGCCGCCCCCAGAAACCTTATTTTCATCGATATCCCTCCTGTTCCTTATTCTATACCCTCCCTCCCGGTTATTTCAACCGCGCCGCGCTTTATCGACGGTTTGGCCCCATGAATCGCACGCAAGGGGACCGGGGTTTCTTTGGGACGACGCGNNCGGGCACGTCCACCGCCTTGACATGTCCCCCGCAATACTTATATTCACTCCATGCCGGAGGGGACGCCATAAAGGAAGACCCAAGGGCGGGAAACGGCCAAAAACAGTAAGCCGGCCGGAACACGCAACACTCAAGGAGGACGTCATGGCAAGAAATATCTTCGACCTGCTCAAGAAGGACCATGAAAAAGTCAAAGGACTCTTCAAGCAGATCGTACGGAAGAAACAAGAGCCCGATTCCATCTTTCCGCAAATCCGGCAGGAGCTGGAAATGCACTTTCACGGCGAAGAAAAATTGTTTTACCCCTACCTGAAAGACCAGGCACAGACACGCGACATCACTATGGAGTCCATGGAAGAGCACAAGGTGACGCAAAAGGAGCTGAGCGAGCTGAGCCGCATCTCCACGGACGACGAGTGGTTCGGTCCGAAGATAAAAGTACTCCAGGAGCTGGTGAATCACCACATCGAAGAAGAGGAGACCCGGCTCTTCAAGAAGGCGAAGAAGGTCATCGGCAAGGAGCAGGCCGAAGAGATGGCCGAACGCTTCGAGCAGGAGAAACAGCGGATGATGGACAGGTGGACCTCATCCGGTCAGAGCTGATACCCATCCCTATTTGCCGGACCGGCCGCGTCTTTCTCCTTCATTCGCGTTTCGCGGAAAAGACGGTGTTGGCCGGTCCGGCCGGGAGCATCACACACTATCGCGCATAACGTCTCCCCCAGGCCGTTGAAGCAGTCCGTTACCTTTGCGCCGGCACGGCCTCCTTTCGTGCTTGCAGGGGAAAATACCTTGTGACATAATAAAAGAGAGACCATCCCGGATCGCAAATCCCGGCGGGGGAGGGCGAGAAGGGCGTCACGGTTATGTCGAGAAATGGGAAGAACCGGAGGTGCGAATTGAGGAGTTTCGGCAGACTTATGGTCATGCTCTATTCCGTGTCCCTCTTCTTTTGTCTTGCCTGGCCGGTCCTCGGCGCGTCGGATGAGGTCCCCAGGATCACGGTCGAAAGCCTGAAGAAAATGATGGACGACAAAGCGGACGTGCTGATCGTCGACGTCCAGCCGAAAGCCGTCTACGAGAAAGGGCACATCAAAGGCGCCGTCTCCCTCCCGTGGACAGCGAGGCTCACGGGGGCGCAGGTGGCCGCCCTGCCGCGCCACAAACCCGTCGTTGTGTATTGCGACTGCGGTCCGGGCGAGGCGGACAGCGCGAGCGTGGGGGCACGGCTGGCCGAGCTCGGGTTCGACGACGTGAGGGTGCTCGCGGACCCGTCGATCAGGGGATGGAGGCAGGCCGGTTATCCGATGGAATAAGAAACAGGGGAGGCGGCCCTCTTGGCAATGCGGACATATTATATACGGAGGCGAAGCCGGCCGCTCCTTGCGGCAATGGCTGCGCTGCTCCTTCTTTGGTTTTCTTCCGCGGGGGCTTCGCGGTCCGAAGGGCCGGACGGCTACGTGGGATGGAAGAGCTGCGGCGTCTGCCACGAGCGGGTCGCGACGGACTGGCAGAAGGGCGGGCACGCCGGGGCATTCGCGGACCTGCGCAAATCGGGACAGGAGAACCTGCCTGCCTGTGTCCGCTGCCACGTGACCGGCTATGGCCGGGCCGGAGGGTTCGTCGACGCGGAGATCACCCCCGGTCTTGCGGGTGTGCAGTGCGAGGCGTGTCACGGTCCCGGCGGGAGGCATGCGGCATTGCCCGGTGAGGGCGCCATCGTCCCGGCCCCGGGCATCGAGACATGCAGGCTGTGCCACACGCCTGGCCAGGACCCGACATTCGATTACAAAAAGAAGGCACACGGCGTGCACATGCCCATAGCGGGCACAAACGGCGAGGGCAGCGCCTCATCGCTTGCCGCCCTTCCCGACCACTTCAATTTCGGCGCCATAGACGAAGGCTCACCTGCCTCCATTACGATCGTCCTGGAGAATACGGGCGAGAGAGAGGTAGCGATCACAGGGGTCAGGACCAGCTGAGCCTGCACTGAAGGTATGCTTGGAAAGCATACACTTGGGCCGAAAGAAAAAACATCTCTCCGTATCACCTTCGACACGAAGGGAAGTCCCGGTCCTTTTCGCAAGACCGTGACCCTCACTACGGGCACCGCCGGACAGGGTGAGCTGGAGGTGACGATAGAGGGGACCGTCAGGGAATCCCCTGCCGCGAAGATCAGGGTAACCCCGAGGCTCGTCGACCTTGGGGTCGTAAGTCCCGGCCTCGTGAATACGGGACCGCTTTCGATCGCGAACCCGGGAACGCTGCCGCTCGTCATCACGAAAATCTACGTGAAAGGTACCGGAGACCTGCTCTATGACGGAGAAAGGCAGGGCGGCCTCGTCATTTTGCCGGGCGGGACGAAGCCCTTTGAGTGTGCCGTGAGGGCGGAAGAAGGCGGGAGCGGCCGCCAGGAGACGATAATAATAGAGTCGAACGCAAAGAACGCGCCCGAAGGAGGCTATGTCATCGTGGTCCGCTACCGGGGTAGTTAAAGGGTGGGCGACTCACGGGGCTTTTTTTCTTTAAAACCACGGGGAGGAATTCATATGAAAGGAAAGGCAGTCCGGTTTTTGACCGCAGCGGTGACGGTCGGTTTTTTCATCGCTCTTTCGCACGTTTCACCGGCCTATGGTGAGGTCACTCTGGAAGTGCTCAACCCGCGCGGTGAGATCGCGCCGCTTGAGGTCGCGGCCCCTTCGCCCCGCCTCGCGACGCTTGCGGGAAAGAAGGTGGGCATATACTGGAACGACAAGGCAGGGGGGAACCACTTCTGGGACGTGGTCGAGGCCGAAATGAAAGCGAAAGCCCCCAGGACGAAGATCGTCCGGTATGACGGCCCCTTCGATCCGGGCGACGCAAGGGCGGCCGCCATGGTGAAGGAGGTGGACGCGTTCTTTTACGGCGTGGGAGACTGAGGCTCCTGCACATGGGCCGGCGTGGCCGGCTCCGTCAGGATAGACAAACTCGGAAAGCCCGTGGTTTTCGTCGTGACCGACAACTTCATCCATGACGCGAAGTCAGGCGCGGAGGATACGGGAATGCCCCGTCTGCGGATGGTCACCGTGCCCGCCGACGAGTACTACAAACGGAGGGTGAGCAGGGAGGAGGTAAAGCCCGTGGCCGTGGCTGCCGTCGATGCGCTCATCGACGGCCTCACGCGCCCATTGACGGCGGAAGAGGCAGGCACGAGCGCGAAACAGGTGGAGATGGCGCGGACAGTCAAAATTACCGCGGAGAGCTACGACGCCGCCCTCGAGAAGTTCAACCAGTTGTTTCTCGACAACCACTGGGGCAGCGGCCTGCCGCTCATGCCTCCCACGGCCGAGCGTGTAAAATGGATGCTCACCGGGACAAAACGGTCGCCGGGTGAGGTGATCGGCACGGTTGCCCCCAAGAACGGCAAGGCCACGATAGAGAAGATCGCGATCAATGCGGCCATGGCCGGCGCAAGGCCCGAGTACATGCCGGTGATAATCGCCGCCATGGAGGCGCTGACGGACAAGAGTTACGACCTCCTTCACGTCATGGCCTCGACAGGCTCCTTCACGCTGCAGATAATCGTGAACGGGCCTATCGCGGAAGAGATCGGCATGAATTCCGGGATAGGCCTCCTCGGCTACGGGTTTCGGGCGAACAACACCATCGGCCACGCCCTTAGGCTGAGCCTCATCAACATGGGCCACCTGTGGCCGGGAGAGAATGATATGGCGCTCCTCGGCAGGCCGTCCTCCCACACGTTTTACGTCTTCGCGGAGAACGAACGCAACGACCCGTGGGAGCCTTATCACGTGTCGCTCGGCTACAAGAAGGCAGAGAGCTGCGTGACCGTCTCGACGGTCGGGAGCTACAGCGCCTCATTGAGCGGACTCGTGGCGTTCGGCGGCGGCGCGGTTTTCCCGTGGACCCCCCAATCGCTCCTCGACAATATGGTGAGGACCATAAAGATGAGCCGCGACATGATGACGGTCTGGAAGCTCGGCACGGCCGTGCCGAGCCCCGGAAAGCAATTCCTCGTCCTTCATCCGGAATTCGTTATGGAGCTGAACCGCAAGGGCTTCACCAGGAAGAAGCTGCAGGAGTACCTCTACGAGCAGACGCTCATACCCTACGAGCAACTGAGCCCCAAGGAGATAGCCTCCCTGCGGCGCAGGCTCGCGGACCGGGAGATACCGGAGGACCGCATTCCCGTCTTCGAAGCGTCCCTGAAGCCCGGCGGAAAGGTGCCTTTGCTCATAAGGCCGGAGCACAGCTACATCTTCGTGGCGGGAGGCATCCCCGGTTATTCATTCGGGACGTCTTACTTCTCCACGCCGCCCTATGGCGCCACGGCGGTCATGACGAAGCCGATACGGGACGCGACCCTTACGAAATCGGGCAGGTAGCGGGCCTTAATTTCCGACCACATGGTAGCAGGGGGCCTCTCGGGGCCCCTTTTTGCTTCTCTTTGGTTTGCCGGGATGCCGGGGCCGGGCCTGCTCCGGGGACGGGGAAACAGCGGGGGCCTTCGTGCGCGCTGCCGCATTACCGCCGGGGCAGCCGTCTCGCGCCCGTTTCGGGTATGAGAAGACCGGCCACGACCCAGATGAGTGCCATAACGATCAGGACAACCAGGGCGGCGTCAAGACTCCCGGTGGAATCGAGTATGCGGCCCGTCAGCCAGGGTCCGACAATGCCGCCGAGATAGCCGATGGAGAGCACCATGCCGCTCGCCGCCCCCACGGACTCCTTCGGGAGCATCTCCAGCGGAAGGGCGAGGATCATAGAAAAGGTGCCGCCCAGGGTAATGCCCACGACAGCCATCAGGGCCCAGCCCCACGGGACCGGCATATAGAGGGCCGCCGCCGATGCGACCGCCAAAAGGAGCGGGGAGCCCCACATGAACGGTTTTCTTAAACCGACCTTATAGGAAAACCACGGCATCAGAAACATCGCGGGAAGACTCGCCCAGCCCCGGGATGAGGCTATGAGTGAAGCCAACTGGGGCGTAGCGCCCTTCATCATCAATAACGAGGGGGTCCACGCGGACCATGTATAGAAGTGGACGTTGTTAAGAAAGAGGAGGAAGGCGATCAACCACATGTTCTTATCCGCCCACAGGGACCGCGAGGGACGTGGTGCCGTCATGCCACGCAAGGGTCGGGGGTCGTGGACCTCACCGGACGGGTCCCTTCCGACGATCAGCCAGACGACGGCACCCAGGGCAGCGGGCAGCCCCCAGGCGAATAAGGTGCCCCGGACGGTATGGAAGAGTGGGAGGACCAGGGGCAGCGTGACGGCAAGGGGTACGGCCGCGCCAATCGTGATGCCGGTCGCATAGACGCTCGTCGCCAACCCGGCTTTCTCCCGTGGGAACCAGCCGCTCACGAGTTTGGGGAGGTTGGGGTAGATGATGCTGTAACCGACCCCGTACAGAGCCGTGAAGGCGAGCAGCGAGCCGAAGCCCGCCGATGCGCCTCTCAACAGGCTTCCTGCCGCCATCACCACGGCTCCGATGGCCACCGCCCTCCGGTTCCCTATCCTGTCGGCGAGCAGACCACCGGGTATGGCAAGGGCCACGAGCATGATCATCGGCAAGGAAAAGAGAATCCCCACCGCTTCATGCGTCGCGCGGAACTCGCCCCTGATGAGGTGGACCATGGGCGGGATGCAGAGCATCGGACAATAGAGGGCGAATCCGAGCAGCCAAGCGCATGCCAGCATGATCCCGGGTCTCCCGATACGCCCTATCATGCCTGATTCCCTCTCTTCCGTCCCATCTTTCGGAAAGTCCCCGGGTACGGGCATGTCGATGTCCTCCGTAGTACCACTTACCATTTTGAAAGCCGGCCGGTCAACAAGAAAGCGATTGTGCCGTCGCTTCCGGCCTTTAGCCTTGACGAACGGGAGGCGCGAAGGGTTCATGAGACGGGAAGTCGGCGGTCATATATGGTAGAATATGGAGGCGTGAAAGGTTTTCGTGTTTCGGATGCGGGAACCTATCGTCTGCGCAAGAACCAGTGAACATGCGAAGGAGGGTAGGGTGCCATCCAGTGACAAAGAGTCTCGGGAACATTTGGTGGACAGGCTTCGCTCGTTGTTCGGCCAGCCGGGGCCGCGGAAAAAGAAGGACGGCATGCCTCCAACGGCCCGGTTCAGCGTCTGGTATCTCCTGATTGCCGTTCTTCTTTTCATGTATGTGCAGCAATACCTGTTTTCTTCGAAGGTGGAGACGATCTCCTACAGCCAGTTTAAGCAGAAAGTGGCGGAGGGCTCGGTGAGCAAGCTGACCGTGGGTCCGGAAAGCATCTCCGGGACGCTGAAAGGAAAAGACAACAAACCGGACCAGGAGTTCGCCACGATCCGGGTCGATGACCCCGGCCTCGTCAAGGAGCTCGATGACCGCAAGATCGATTATTCGGGACGTTACGACAGCAAATTCCTGGGGAGCATCCTTTCCTGGGTGCTTCCCATCGCCGCCATGTTCCTTATCTGGCGATTCGCGATCAAAAGAATGGGACCGGGGCAAGGGGTGATGTCTTTCGGCAAGAGCAAGGCCAAGCTCTTTGCGGAAAGTGAGACGAAGGTCACCTTCCTCGACGTCGCAGGGATCGACGAGGCCAAAGAAGAGCTCCTGGAGGTGGTGGAGTTCCTGAAGACCCCGGACAAATTCCAGAAGCTTGGCGGGAGGATACCGAAGGGGGTGCTTCTGGTGGGACCGCCGGGGACCGGTAAGACCCTGCTCGCAAAAGCCGTGGCAGGAGAGGCAAAAGTGCCTTTTTTCAGCATCAGCGGGTCCGAGTTCGTGGAGATGTTCGTGGGCGTGGGCGCGTCTCGCGTGCGCGACCTTTTCTCCCAGGCGGCCGGTCAGGCCCCCTGTATCATCTTCATCGACGAGCTCGACGCATTAGGGAAGGCGCGGGGGATGAACATCTTCGGGGGCAACGACGAGCGTGAACAGACGCTCAATCAGCTTTTGGTGGAGATGGATGGTTTCGAATCGAACAAAGGCGTCATCATCATGGCCGCCACCAACAGGCCCGAAATCCTGGACCCCGCCCTTTTGCGTCCCGGAAGGTTCGACAGGCAGGTGCTTGTCGACCGCCCCGACATAAAGGGCCGGGAGGCGATCCTAAAGATCCATTCCAAGAACGTGCTCCTGGGCGCGGACGTCGATCTCCGTAAAATCGCGAGCCTCACCCCCGGTTTCGTGGGGTCCGACCTGGCTAACCTCGTGAACGAAGCCGCTCTGTTGGCCGCCCGGAAGAATAAGGAAACCGTCGGACCGCCCGAATTCGATGAGGCCATCGACCGGGTGGTCGGCGGACTGGAAAAGAAAAACAGGGTGATGAATGCCCAGGAGAAGGGGATCGTCGCCTTCCATGAGTCGGGGCACGCGATCGTGGCCGAATCCGTGGAACATGCCGACCGGGTGCACAAGATCTCCATAATTCCCCGCGGGATTGCGGCCCTCGGATATACGCAGCAGCAGCCGACGGAGGACCGCTACCTGCTTACGCGTCCCGAGCTGCTCGACCGTCTCGCCGTGCTCCTAGGCGGCAGGGTCGCGGAGGAGCTGGTCTTCGGAGAAGTTTCCACAGGGGCCCAAAACGACCTGCAGCGAGCCACGGGCATTGCCCGGTCCATGGTGGCGGAATATGGCATGAGCGACCGCCTGGGGCTTGTCGCGTACGAATCGCCGCGTCAGCCCATGTTCCCGCCCGAAGGCTATTCATCGAACAAGACCTATAGCGAGACAAAAGCGACCCAGATCGATGAGGAGATCTCCAACGTGATGGAGCTGGCGCACCAAAGGGTGCGGAACATCCTTTCGGAGCGGCGGAAAGTGCTTGATGAGCTCGCGCACCTCCTCTCCGAGAAGGAAATCGTGCAGGGACAGGAATTGAGGGACATGCTGGCCGGTTCAAAGCCCGAAATGTAAGGACCTGAACAAACCGGGCAAGACCGACGCGCACGTTGCGTGCCACAGGCGCATGCGTTCCCCCCCGGGGGTTATCGCTTGGCCGACATTTTCCCCAGAATGGACCGTGATTTCTTTGTGAAGGACTGGAAGAAATCGATTGCGCTCGTTTCTATCATCTTTGTCCTGTGTATCTCGTATTGCCCCTCGAACATCGCGTCGAGCCGAATGGCGTAATGGATGGTAATGAACGTGCCCGATTCCCTGGCGGCCATCTTTGTAATATCCGATTCATCGATATTGCAGATGAACGCCCCCTCATCGGTGGTCAATTGCATGGCTACCATTTTGTCTTCCGTCGGTTTGCGCTCGATCATGGACCCTCCTTTTGTTGGACCGCACGTATCAGCCCCTTTCCGGTAATTGTGGCTGCTCTCACACACGTATGCATCAGAGGGCATAAACGCCCCTTGCGAGGAAGGGCAAAAACAGTGGGATACTGGAGGATATGGCTGCTTCAACTTCCTCCGAACCTCTTTCCGGAAAGATGAGCCCCGGTTTGCCGAAGAACGGCACAATCAGAACCCCGTGGCTTATTAAGCCGGGAATTGTTCCCGGCCGGCTTTCGAGTCATCGGCCGATTGTCGATGTACGGAAGACCTATTTTACCACGTTGGGCGCCATTAAGCAAACTCTGTTTCCAGGGAGGGATACGGTACGAACAGGCAGAACGCGAGCCGGTCGAACCCCGGGGCCGACGGCTGTCCGGCCTAATGCTATTTGCTTCAGAATAGAGTATACTAAAAGGCACACTGTATAATCAGCCAGTCCTGGTCCCGTCGGTTCGCGGACCAGGGAGAGGGTCGGCTAAAAGAAGCCGGCATCCCTGCGCGATACGTAACGATATTTCAACCTCACCAGGGCAAAGGAACAAAATATGAACAATGTCGCAGAATTTATTCAGATCAGGCAGGGAATAGAATCTCTCGCCAAAGAAATCACCACGCTTGTCGAACGGAAGACATTGCCCCAGTCGAAGGTCAGGCTCGACGAGGCAACCGACCTGCTCGCAAAGCTCACGGCTCTCGCAGACAACGACGTCCAGGAGGTCGCGGTTGGTCGCCTGACGAGGCTCCTCGGCAGCCTCGGCACGAAGGTCGAGGCCCTGAAGCCAAAGAAACGGGTCCTCAAGAAACAGCCCGTTTCCTAAAACATTGATTTTACGGGCTATTTGTCGAGGAACGACCGGAATACTTTCCGTACGTCCGCGCACCGGGGGCGCAAAGCACAAGGTAAAGAGATGTGCTTCGGGCGCCGCCGCTTCTGCGGGCGAGAAACCTCTTGACCTTTGCCCCGTGTTCTGGCATACTATGAGTCGGAAGTTTACGTTTTTGCCGTAATGAAGGCCGCAAAGACTCTGAGCTTTGTGGCTTTTTTATTGCTGCTCGTAACCTTCTTAACGCTAAAAAGGAGGTGTTCGGGTATGACAAAAGGAACTGTTAAGTGGTTTAACGAAGCAAAAGGTTTCGGCTTTATCAGCAGAGAAGACGGCGATGACATTTTTGTGCATCATACGTCGATCAGCGGCAGTGGTTTCAAAACCCTGTCCGAGGGTCAGGCTGTGACGTTCGACGTTGAAAAGACGCCGAAAGGTCCGAGAGCCATCAACGTAGTAGTAGCGTAGACCACCACCGAACGACAATAGGGGCCCCTTTCGAGGGGCCTTTATTTTTTTGCGCAGGTTCTGCCCGAAGCGGATTTTCGGGACTTGCCGCGCCACTATCAATCCCGATGCTTCTGTGGTATTATCTTATTCAGCACGTCTAGCCTTGTTTCCGTTCTCATTTCTCACAAAGAACAACCGGTCGGCAGTGGCAGGATTGAGGCGTAGCATCGAGACCTGCGGCGCATTGGTCGTTGGAAGACCGGAGAGAGAAGTCGTCTGATGTGCGCGATCTCACAACAAAAGGAGCTTTTATGCTTATAGGGAAGATCAATGACAGAAACAGACAAAAATTGCTGGTGACCATTCGGAACGTCAAAGGCGCCAATATGATCGATTTCAGGCTTCATCATACGGCCGACGACGGTGAGCTGGTGGGGACGCCGGCCGGTGTCTCCCTTACCCTCGATCAGGTGGGGCAGGCAATAGAGCTGCTCCAAGAGGCACAGAAACGGATCAACGAACAATAACGGGCCGGGCGATGCCACGACCTTCTACTCATGGACATCGCCTGTCTCTCCCCAGAGTTCCTTGAGGCGCGCATCCCTCCCGCAATTCCAGCGATAGAATTTGTATCGCACCGGGTTCTTCTTGTAATACTTCTGGTGGTAATCCTCTGCCGGGTAGAATTCCGACGCCGGCACGATCTCGGTATAAAGAGGACCGGGAAATCGCTTTGACTCCTCCAGCTTCTTTTTCGATTCCTCGGCCAGCTTCTTTTGTTCCTCATTATGGTAAAAGATCGCGGAGCGGTACTGGTTGCCCACATCGCAGAACTGTCTGTCATTGACGGTAGGGTCTATATTGTGCCAAAACACTTCGAGCAGCCTCGCGTAGCCGATTTTTGAAGGATCGTAGACGACCTGCACCGATTCCGCATGCCCCGTGCCGCCCGAAGATACCTCTTCGTAGGTAGGGTTCTTCTTCCGGCCGCCGGTATACCCCGGCGTCACCGATATCACGCCTTCCAGCTTGTCGAAGGCCGGCTCCATGCACCAGAAACATCCGCCCGCGAAGGTCGCCTTCTCGAGAGGACTGCCATCCTTACCCTGTCCGGCAGCTTTCCCCTGAGCCGGGTAAGCCGCCAGCATGAGGATTGCGGATACGATAGTGAGTATCATGGTAGGCTTCAACCGACCTCCTGTTTTCCGTCGCGTTATTCTCTCATGAATGTAAAGTCGGCCGCGCCGCAATGCAAGAATATGACTGTTGGGCGAGGAAAGTTTTTCCTTATCGTAAGGAATTCTTTTCCCCTTGTCTCATTCTGCCGCCGGGTGCCTATGGCGTTTTCGGTAACCAAACGGCCGACTCCCGCCGATGCCACCGCGTGCCGGTCCGCGGCCCGGATCTTGCTATTTCACTTTCATCTCTTTCGTGAAGGAGAAGATCATGATCAATGGGATCGGCAGCATGGGCAGTTCGAGTTCCGTATCGCAGATACGCATGGCCTTGTTCAAGAAACTCGATACCAACGGGGACGGCGTGATCGACAAGACAGAGATGAAGGCGGCGCTGGCGACCGGCAAGAAAAGCTCGGCCGTCGGAAAAAACGGCGCCTCTCTGGGCCAGGCATTCGCAAAACTCGATACAAACAACGACGGCGTGATCAGCCAAAGCGAGTTCGACGCCGCCCTGTCGAAGACCCAGGACAACACGGGCGCTTACCTCGCCGGGTCAACGTCATCCCTCGTCAATTATCTGGTGGCGACAAACGGCCAAACGGGTTCGGCCGGTTCGGCCTCGGGCCAGGCCGGCGCGGTCAACAATCTCCTGAAGAACTATCTTGCCCAGTGCGGACAGGTGGCCCGGCAGCAGGCGGCACAGGGTTTTGCGGCGGTCGTGTAGGGCGGCCCTCGGGGTTCGGGGCGGCCCCCAACATACGTTTCTTCCGAAAATCGTGATTGACAAGCGCCCCGGTCTGTTGTACAACGTAGATAAGAACAAGCGCGTTCAGGTGCAGCGAAGCTTAATAGGGAATCCCGTGAAATCCGGGAGCGGTCCCGCCGCTGTGATCCCGATTCCGAAAACCTCGGAATAAGCGCCTTTCGCCACATAGGGTCACTGTTCCCGGTGTTGGGGACGGGAAGACCGGCGAGGGGTCGGGAGAGCCAGAAGACCTGCCTGAAACGCAAAAAGATTGCCTTCTCGTGGGTGGAAGGCGGGGACCAAGTAAATCAGGGTGCAATCCCCAGGCGACTATGTCCTGGGGATTTTTTATTTAGCCCGAACGGCGTGGGATACATGAACAAAGTAGTGTTCGTCATCGGCGGATCGCGGAGCGGGAAGACTTCCTTCGCCTTAGGCATGGCGCACGAGGCGGCAGGGATGAGCAACAAGGTGTATATCGCCACCGCCCAACCACTCGACGCGGAGATGGCGGACCGGATCGAAAAGCACAGGAGGGAGCGGGGGAGCGCCTGGGCTACCATCGAGGAGCCGCTGCGCCTGGGCAGCGCGTTAAGGACCGCGTCCGCTTCCTACGCGGTCGCGGTCGTCGATTGCCTGACCCTTTGGCTTTCGAACCTCCTGGGAGGCAATCGCGATATAGAGGCGGCGCAGGACGACTTTATCGACTCCCTTGCCGACCCCGGCGGGACCCTCCGGGTTTTCGTTGTGTCGAACGAGGTCGGCTTGGGGATAGTACCCGAAAACGATATGGCCAGGCAGTTCAGGGATTTGACCGGCAGACTTCACCAGCGCCTCGCGCGTCTTGCTGACGAGGTCTACCTGATAGTGGCCGGCATACCGGTGAAGATCAAGTAGGGGCCGACCGGTCGAGGCTTAAGCGGCCGAAAAGAGGAACGACTAAAAACCCCAATTGGAGGGAGAGACCGATTATGGCACAGGAAGGCTGGAAGTCCGCAAGCATCGCGCGGAAGATCGCGCCGTTAAAAAAAGAGTTCATGGAAAAGGCCCAGGCGAGGCTCGACGACCTCACCAAGCCGGTGGGAAGTCTCGGCCGACTCGAGGAGTTCGCCGGCCGGCTCGTCGCCATCTTCGAGGACGCAATGCCCGTCCCCGGCAAGAAGGTCGTCTTCACCTTCGCCGGAGACCACGGCGTCGTGGCCGAAGGGGTGTCGGCATACCCGAAAGAGGTGACGCCGGAAATGGTCTTCANNACATCCTGAATGGGGGCGCGGCGATAAACGTGCTTACCCGTCATGCGGGGGCGGAGGTCCTCGTCGTCGACATCGGCGTGGACCACACGTTCGATGAGACGCCCGGTCTCGCCATACGCAAGGTGATGCCCGGCACGAGGAATATGCTGAAGGAGCCGGCCATGACGAGGACCGAGGCCGAACAGTGCCTCGACGTGGGGATCGAGCTTGCGTCGGTCTATGCGGAAAAAGGATATTACCTCTTCGGCACGGGCGATATGGGCAT
>PLSJ01000241.1:0-7632 GCA_003165115.1 Syntrophaceae bacterium
ACGCAGGCTTACCGGAAAGACACGGAGGATGGTGGAAGAGTTCGAGGATCTTGGCCACGGCCTTTTCCACGGGACGGCCGTATCCGTGGTCCCCTGGTCAGGGTTTGTAGTACATCAATTCGCGGGCGTAGGGCGAAACAGCCTGAATGAGGGCTTCCTGCTCGTGGGGAGTCATCGCCGTGTAGGTACAGGCGAGAGTGACGTTCTCTTCGAGCTGTTCGACGGTATCGGTACCGATGACCGCCAAGGTGACAGCCTGGGAGAGGGCGAAACGAAAGAAAGGCTCCATCCCCTTGTACCACGGCAGCCGTGCGGCCAATCCTCTGAAATAGACCTTCATCCCGATGATCCCCATGCCCTTCCTCACCGCGGCCGGTATCACCGTTTTGACAAAGCCGTCGGAGAGGGCCTCGCCAGGATTGACCGGGAGAAGGACGGTGTCGAAGGGGAAAAGCTCGAGACAACGGAGCGTAATCCGGGGATCGTGGTGGCCGGTGACCCCCACGAAGCGGACCGACCCTCGCTCCTTCGCCGCGGCAAAGGCCTCGATCGCGCCTCCGGGGCCAAAGATTTCCTGTATCTCGTCTTCGGTTCTCACGTCGTGGACCTGCCACAGATCGAGATAGTCCGTTTTCATGTTTCTGAGCGTCGTGGCAAGATGGGCCTCCGCCCCCTTTTTATCCCTGGCGTGAGACTTGCTTGTCAGAAAGACATCCCTTCGCCTCTCCCGCAGGGCAGGACCGTAATACTCTTCACTCCCTGCATAGGCCCGGGCCGATTCGCAGTAGGTGATACCCAGATCAAGAGCCCGGTTGATCAGGCTATAGGCTTCCTTCCCACGTCCGGTAGTGCGAAGAACCCCTTCTCCACCGAGCCCCAGGATAGTCGTCTGTACACCCGTCTTGCCGAGTGGACGCGTCTTAAGTTCCATGGCTGTATTATAAGACCTGCGGCATTGTGTAGCCGAAGCGGGAATCGCAGCCTTTCAGGCCTCCTTACATAGGTACTTGTGCAGATCCACGGCCTTTCCCTCCACAAGAATAACGGACTGATCGAACCCGGCTTCCCGTACGCCGGTTATAGTGATCTCCCGTGTTTCCCCGCTCCGCTCCGCCATGACGACCCCTCGGATCGCCCAGGGCGACAGACCCTCGACGGCTTCATCGCTCTCGATAACCACGCCGCACGTCAGCCCAACGGTTATCACCTGCCTGCGCACGGTGTCCGTCTCCGTGTCCGTGTAAAGAAAGCCTTGCCGTCCTGCCAGGCCGAGATTGGAGCCGTGACTATGGGACCTGTGGGTAACAATGAACTCCCGGCCGTCGTCTTTCACCCTGTAGATGTTCGTCACGTCGGAGGCGTCCCTGTCCTCGTGCGTCTCCGTGCCTATCTTGCGTACGCTGATTTCCATCTCACACCCCGCTGGTGTCGTCTCCCGCGTCGGTGAAGGAAGCAACCGCCTCCATGTAGACGTCGAGGGCGTGCTCAAGCAGATTGTTATGACCCGCGCCGGCAATAAAAAGTGACTTCTTCTCGGAAGCCCCGGAAAGGGCGAGCAGGGTCCTCCCCTCTGCCACCGGGATGATGTCATCTCTCTCGCCATGTATGATGAGGGTGGGTATGCGGATTTCTTTGATCTTGATATCGTTTCCGAAGCCGGCCGAGTCCGGCACGTCCGCGAGCAGGTGGGAGACGCCCAACCTCGCGAGCAAGTGACGGGTGCTCGCAAACCCACTCTCGACGATCAGTCCTTTCAGCCTGTCCTGATGGTGGAAGGCGACCTCGATGGCAGGCGCGCTGCCGAGGGACCGGCCCACGACGAAGAGGTCACCCGCGTAGCCGCCATCTTTAAGGAATGCTACGAACCCATGAAAGACCGGGCGGGCGTCCTGGATAATGGCGCTGCACGTGGGACTGCCCGTGCTAAAGCCGTAGCCCCGGTAGTCCGCCACGAAGAGGTTGATCCCCCGCTCCTGATAAAGGGGGGCCGTGTAGTCGTAGTCGGGTGCTATCTCCCCGTTGCCGTGGAAGTAGAGGATGCTGGGCGCCTTGCTCCGTGCTGGGTAGAACCGGCAGCCTATGGAGATATCGGGTGCCGTCTCTATGACATGGTTGACGCCGCAACGCGAAGTCAGCTCCTGCGCCGACGCCCTGCGGGGGAAGAAGAGCCTTTGCAAGACCTCCGGGCGGTCCAGAAGCTCCGGGCCGTTCTTTGCTTCGCTCATTGTAAGCTGATTACCATATTCTGGACGATAAAATCAATTCCTACCGTCGAGGCTGCCTGGTACACCATATATGCGTGTATTCATTCAATAGATGAAGTAGTGCGCCTATTAGATACTCGACATAGTACTTCTAATGTGCTATTCTTCATTTAACTTGTAAATTATGGCGCTCGGAGTAACCCATGCAGTTAATCTCCGGTTTGGGAAAGACTGACAGAAAAAGACTGGCCGCCCTTATCCGGGGTACGAAAGGATCCGTCTCCGTGGGGGAGGCGGCGACTATCCTTGAGGTGTCCTCCACCGAGGCTGCCAAGATGCTGGCACGTTGGGCGACCAAAGGATGGCTTTCTCGTGTTCGGCGCGGCCTATACGTCCTCGTTCCGTTAGAATCTCCCACGGCTGATGTACCCCTTGAGGATCCCTGGGTAATTACCAATAGGCTTTACTCGCCTTGTTACATTGGAGGGTGGAGCGCAGCCGAGCATTGGGGCATGACTGAGCAGATATTCCGCACCGTGGTTGTCATGACCACGATGCGGCCAAGGGATCATAAGCCCGTTATAAAGGGAACCAGCTTTCTGCTACGTACAGTCCCGCAAGAGGCCATGTTCGGACTCAATGCCACTTGGAGAGGTCAGGTAAAGGTATCGGTATCCGATCCAACCCGTACGATTGTCGATATGCTCGCTGATCCTACGCTTGGAGGAGGAATACGCTCGACTACCGACATGCTGAATGCGTATTTACGATCGGAAAACAAGAATACCAAACTTCTGACGGAGTACGCCGCACGCCTGGGGAATGGCGCTGTCTTTAAAAGGCTTGGTTTTCTGCTGGAGCGTTTAGCCCCTGACGAGCAAGAAGCTATAGGCACTTGCCTGTCGAGACTTACAAAAGGTCGCGCGAAGCTTGACCCACATCTGAACGCAGATAAACTCGTGACCCGCTGGAGGCTGTGGGTGCCTGATAACTGGAAAGCAGAGGCGGCATGATTTCACGTCAGGAAATTATGGACTTCTCCCGAGAGTTTGGGCTGACGGCAAACGTGGTCGAAAAGGACTATGTGCTTGGGTGGGTTCTGGCGGGCATCTCCAGCAAGGCCGAACTCGGGTCGAGTTGGACGTTCAAGGGCGGAACATGCCTCAAGAAATGTTATTTCGAAACGTATCGTTTTTCAGAAGACCTGGATTTCACCATCGCCGGGCGAAGGCACATGGATCAGACGTTCTTGCTTGAGGCATTTTATCAGGTCGCTGGATGGATTTATGAGACAACCGGTATAGAGATTCCTCGGGAGACGATCAGGTTCGATGTCTATGAAAACCCACGCGGGAAGCTGTCCGTACAAGGCAGGATTGGCTATCGGGGACCTATGCAGCCGCGTGGTGATATACCGCGCATCAGACTTGACGTAACGGATGACGAAATCATGGTTCTGGAGCCGGTCAGGCGAGAAGTCCACCATCCATACTCCGACAGACCGGACGAAGGCCTACATGCTCTCTGCTATTCTTTCGAGGAACTCTTCGCAGAAAAAATCAGGGCACTGGGTGAGCGTGAAAGACCAAGGGATCTCTACGACGTTGTGCTCCTATATCGACGTGATAGCATACGGCCGGACCGTGCCGCCATCCTCAATACACTAAGAGAGAAGTGCGCGTTTAAAGGCATTGCACTTCCAACCATGGAGATTCTGGAGAGTCGTCCGGAGCGCGCCGAGTTGGAGGCCGAATGGGAAAACATGCTGGCTCATCAGTTACCCGCGCTGCCGCCGTTCGAGCAATTCTGGAATGAATTACCGGCGGTTTTTGAGTGGTTATACCGCGCGGTTGAAGAACCGGTACCTATGGCCATTTCCACCATGCGGGCACAAGTTGACGAAGCGTGGCGCCCGCCTTCCATGGCTGCGGCCTGGCATATGGCCGTGCCCCTTGAAATCATTCGCTTTGCTGCAGCCAACCGGCTCTGCGTGGATTTGACGTACCAAGGCACCAGCCGTCGGATCGAGCCGTATTCCTTGCGAAGAACACAAGACGGAAATCTCTTATTGTACGCTGTCAGGCATGAAACAGGTGAGGACCGGTCCTATCGGGTGGACCGGATCCAGGCGGCCAAAGCAACGAACGAATCCTTTAAACCGCGGTATTTGGTTGAGCTCACCGCTTCCGGGCCGATATTGGCGCCTCCTATAACACGCACGTCAGCAAGCTTTCGAATACCGGGATCATCAATCAGCGGAACGGGCCATCATAAGGCGATGCAGCGAGCTTACAGCCACTTCGGTCCAAAGTATGTATATCAGTGCCCCGTGTGTGGCAAGCGGTTCGTTAAAAGGTCAATGGATGCCTCCCTGGGTAAACACAAAACCAAGCAAGGATACCCGTGCTATGGACGCATGGGTGTCTACGTTACCACTAAGTATTAAGGGCAACGATGAAGTCTGCAGAGATTTGCGGGTGAGTCTTCCCGCTGCCCTTGCAGAACTTCATTTGTCGAGAGGGCTATATGGGACTCCTGGTTCCTCCGCAGTGCCTCAGTTGCAGTTCAGAGGCATAGCATTTTGCGGCAATTAATGGAAGGCGTGTTGCCCTACCTGTCGAGATGTCCCGGGCATGCGCGAGACACCCTCCGATGACCGATCTCTTTCACCCCTTCGGCCCGCTCCTCCACGCCCGCTTCATCAGGCGCCCAAACCGTTTCCTCGTCGAGTGCGACTATGAGGAGAGTCTGATTCGGGCATATCTCCCTAACCCGGGGAGGCTGCAGGAGCTTCTCCTTCCGGGCAGTCGCCTTTATGTCGTCGAGGAAGAGGCAAGTGACCGGGCCACGCGGTTTACGGTCGTGGGTGTCCACCACGACGATTCCGACTGCCCTATCATGATCCATACGGGGAAGACCAACGACGCGACGCGACGCCTCCTGGAAAAACGGCTCATCCCAGGTCTCGAGGACGCATCCGTGGTGAGACACGAGGTAACCGTCGGCCGCAGCAGGTTCGATTTTCTCCTCCGCGACGGACACGGCGACATGCTTCTCGAAGTCAAGTCGTGCACGCTTTTCGGCAGGAGGGTCGCCATGTTCCCGGACGCGGTCACGGCCAGGGGGACCAGGCACCTCGAAGAGCTGGCGTCGCTTGCGGGAGAAGGGATGAGGGCCGCGGTCCTTTTCATCGTCCACGGGCCTTCCCCCGATACCTTCATGCCAGACTACCATACGGACCTTCGCTTTGCCCGCACGCTGCTGGCTGTACGCGGATCGGTGCGCATCATCCCTATCGGGGTGTGTTGGACGCCCGATCTTTCCCTCTCCGACCACGTGGCCCTTCTTGATATCCCCTGGTCTTACATCGAGAGGGAGGCGCGCGACAGGGGGAGTTACATCCTCGTCCTCTCCCTCCCGGAAGACCGCTTCCTCGATGTCGGCAGGGCGGGCCGTCTCTTTTTCAGGAAGGGCTTCTACCTCTATGCGGGCTCGGCGATGACGAACCTGACGGCGAGGATGGCCAGGCATGTGCGAACGCGCAAACGGTTCCACTGGCATATCGACTGGCTGAGGTCGGTTGCCAAAGTCCATGCCGTCCTCCCCATCCGCTCGTCCTCAAGGCTCGAATGCACCATCGCGCAAGCACTGGCCGCCCATGCGGCATGGTCGATACCGGGGTTCGGCTGCACGGACTGCGGCTGCGCATCCCACCTTTTCGGCCGCCCTGACGATCCCTTGCGGTCGGCCTGGTTCCAGGGGCTCCTTCTTTCGCTCCGAATTGACAGATACGGCTGGCAGGATACCCCATCGAGCGATGCCGGCTGAGCACCTTCGCGCACGAGGTCAGAAGGGGGCTTGCTTCTTCGAATATCTTATACTTGGTCTCCTGCTTCTCCGCGCCTTCCGCGACGACCCACGGGCAGGGTGGAAATGGCGATGGTCTTTCTTTGCGATGGTCGGCGTCGTGCTTTGGGCCCTCGGAGACGAGTTTCACCAGTCCTTCGTTCCGACCCGAACCGCGTCAATGACAGATGTGGCGATAGACACGCTGGGGGGAGCACTCGCACAATTCGCGGGTGCCTTCTGGCATCGATACCTGAGGAGATAGGCCGGTGCATCACATTTGGGGTGTTCATAAGATTCAGGCTGCGGTCCTTCGCGCCAGCGGCGGTCCCTTGAAGATCGAATCCCTGGAGATAGAAGGCGCGCGGGACGACGAGGTCCTTGTGCGCATCGTCTCCTCGGGCATCTGCCGCACCGACATCGACTTCATGGACGACTGGGACGGGGATCCGGTGGTGCTCGGCCATGAGGGCGCGGATATAGCGGATGTAGTCGGCAACAACGTGAGGGGCATAAGGCAGGGCGATCATGTGGTGCTCTCGTACCAGTCCTGCGGCTCCTGCGCCGAGTGCAGGAAGGGCCACCCCGCCGGCTGCGAGCGCTTCTACGACCTGAACTTCGGCTTTGCCCGCATGGACGGCGGCAATGCCTATGCAATATCCGGCGTGAGGGGTCACTTCTTCGGCCAGTCTTCCTTCGCCACCCACGCCCTGGCCACCGGTCGCAACCTTATCAAGGCTCCAAAAGACCTGGACCTTGCCCTTCTCGCCCCCCTTGGCTGCGGTCTCCAAACCGGTGCCGGCACGGTGATGAACTCCCTGAAGGTCCCGAAGGGGGCAAGCATCGCGGTCTTCGGGACCGGATCGGTTGGTCTCGCCGCCGTAATGGCCGCCAGTATCGTGGGAGCGGGTCCCATCATCGCCATTGACAAGAACCCCAGGCGCCTTGACCTTTCCTTGGAGTTGGGAGCCACTCACGTAATAGACAGTCGCCAGGACATCCCCTCCGGCCTCGTCCGTATTGCAGGCCACGGTGTCGATTACGTCCTGGAGATCACGGGCGACAGCACGATGCACAGGCTCGCCGTTGCAGCAGTGAAGCCGAAAGGGGCTGTGGCACTCATTGCCGAGCCGGGCAGATCGGAATCCCTGCCGGGAGGTCGGAAAGTCATCGGCGTCATCCAGGGCGACGCGGTACCGCAGCGTTTCATCCCGAAGCTGATCGAGTTGTACCGGGCTGGCCGATTCCCCTTTGACCGTCTCGTCAGGTTCTACGATTTTAAGAAGATCAACGAGGCTGTTGCCGATTCCAAAAAAGGCGACATGATCAAACCCGTGCTGCGGATCGGCGGGGCGTGACCATGCATTGATAGGTATCTCACTCCATGTACCGACCAATCTCCTTGACTGGGGGGAGGACCATCTTTATAGTAATACTCGGAAACATTAACTTCCCTGTACAGGACGCCTGTAAGTTTGTCGTACGCGAATTCCATGCACCCATACCCCATCGACCATATCCTTCCGGAGCTGAAAAAGGCCGTCCTCGGCGGGCCTGCGGTCGTGCTTCAGGCCCCGCCCGG
>PLSJ01000241.1:7679-14306 GCA_003165115.1 Syntrophaceae bacterium
TATCAAAAGACACCCGCCTGGAGGTGGTTACCGAAGGCATCCTTACCCGACGCCTCATCGACGACCCCGCACTCGTTGGGGTCGCCATGATCATTTTTGATGAGTTTCACGAACGAAGCCTCCAGGCAGACCTGGCCCTGGCCCTGAGCTTGGATATTCAGCGGGGCCTCCGGGAAGATCTCAGGCTCCTGGTCATGTCAGCGACCATTGAAACTGCGCCCATAGCCGTCCTCCTGGGCGGCGCTCCGGTGATTACGGCTACTGGTGAGACCTTTCCCGTGACGGAGCATTTTTTACCGGAGGGTGGGTGGTCAAGGGGCGAGACATGGAAGGACCATATTGTCGCCGTGGTCCGCACCGCCCTGAGAGATACGACGGGGGACATCCTCGTTTTCCTGCCCGGGGCGGGAGAAATCCGCCAGGCCGCAGCAAGTCTCCAGGATGTCATCACGGGATGGAATGAGCCCATCTCCCTCCATCTCCTTTACGGAGATTTGCCTTTTGCGGAGCAGGAACGGGCTATCATGCCTGGGGCAGAGCGCAAGATCGTGCTGGCGACGAATATCGCGGAAACAAGCCTCACTATAGAAGGGGTCCGGGTGGTGATCGATGGTGGCCAAGTCCGGAGGCTCCAGTACGACCCGGCGACAGGCATGAACCGCCTCCTGACGGTCACGACCTCCAGGGCCTCGAGCGTGCAGCGCCAGGGCCGCGCGGGGCGCCTCGGGCCGGGTACGTGCTATCGCCTGTACAGCCGCCATGTTTATAACTCCATGATCCCGTATGCGCCGCCGGAGATCCTCACCTCCGATCTTTCCTCCCTGGTTTTGGAACTGGCAACCTGGGGAGTAACAGACCCCTCGACTCTGGCCTGGCTCGATCCGCCGCCCCAAGGGGCCTGGGAAGGGGCTCGGCGTCTCCTCATGGATCTGGATGCCCTTAAACCTAACGGGACGGCGACCCCTATGGGCCAAGCCATGGCCCGCCTTCCCCTCCACCCCCGCCTGGGGCGAATGCTTTTGCGGGCGGCCGATTTAGGACACCTTCGCCTGGGAGCAGACCTTGCTGCCCTTCTTTCCGAGCGGGACATTATGCGCCGCAATGAGCGGGACCGGCAGGAGGGGGCGGATATCAGCGAACGCCTCTCAATGCTTCAACGCTGGCGAAAGGAAAAGAAGGCTCCCCCGGGAACGGATCCCTGGGCCTTGCAGTCCGTGGAGCGGGTGGCCGAGCAACTCCGGAAACTGGCGGCAACGGCGGCAGTTGAGGTGACCTGTAAGAACAAAAGTGATGTAATATCCTCGCTCCTCCTGCATGCCTATTCGGACCGGATCGCCCACAGACGAGCAGAAGGGGTGGACCGGTATCTGCTGGCCCAAGGTAGGGGTGTGCGCCTTCCCCGGGGGAGCGTCCTGGGGGCAAATCCCTTCCTTGTCGCCGTCCATCTCGACAGCGGCGAAACGGCGGAAGGAACGATACATATGGCCGAGCCTGTCGCCAAGGAAACCATCAGGGAGGAGATGGGCACCCATATCGAGACCATACGACAGGTGGAATGGAACCGGCAGGAAGGACGGATTCTCTCGTTCCTCACCGAACGGCTGGGGGCGCTGACGCTCTCGGCAATACCTTTCTCCGCCCCTGATGAAGAGGTCATCCCGATCCTGTGTCAGGCGATCCGTTCCGGGGCCGCCGTCCTGATCTTCGGGAGAGACGCGAGACAATTGCAAGGCAGGATCGCCCTCTTGCAGAGGACTTTCCCCGGGGAGGGCTGGCCTGATATGACCATCGAGGCCCTCCTGTCGTCCCCGGAAGCATGGCTTTTCCCCTGGCTTGCAGGCATCCGCACGGGAGAGCAGCTTGCCGGGCTCCCGCTGCTGCAGACCCTGAAGGCCCTCCTTTCCCGGGAACAGAGCTACCGTCTTGATAAAGACGCCCCGAGGGCCATAGTCGTCCCCAGCGGCCGCAGTATTGTTCTGGACTATAGCGCCGGAGAATTGCCCGTCCTGGCCGTCAAACTCCAGGAGCTTTTTGGCCTCGCCACAACCCCCACCGTCGCTGGCGGGCGGGTGGCGGTCCTTGTTCATCTTCTGTCCCCCGCCGGACGGCCGGTCCAGATNNAAACATCCCTGGCCGGACAATCCCTGGAACGCCGTGCCCACCCACAGGATATCCCGCAAAAGCAAATAGGCGCGGCCACGGGGACATCAATAACTCAATAAGGAGTTCGGCCACGGGGACATCGCCTTCTTCCTTATTTTTGTGGCCTCCTGTACCGCAGAATGTTAGAATCGGTAATCGTGACACGGAACTCACTGAGTGGTGGGGAAGAGAACAAGAAAAAGCAAATAGAAGAATTCGAGACTCACATTCATATCGACTTCCGCTTACTCGATGTGTCGTTGGAATTATCTGCCTTGGAGGATCACCTGGAACTGATCGAGAATCAGATCCAATCGCTCCGAACGTCAGAAAAGATTGCTCTTGATAGTCTAGTCAGAAGTCAGAATTCCTCCCCAGATGATTTTGAATGGGATGAGGCCTACCGTGATTACTATCACAAGGTTGAATCGCTTCTTCCCCGACTTTTTAGAGGGCCGTTCTTTGTTTCTCTATACGCAGTGTATGAGGCGGTGGTAACCGAAGTTGCGAGGCTAATCCAAAGAACGCTGGAACAACCTCTGTCGTTAAACGACATTAGGGATAGCGATTTCCTTGACCGGGCCAAGAAGTACTACAGGCATGTGCTTCGCTTTGAGTTATGTGGAGACAACACCACGTGGCAACAAATTATTGTGCTATCCGAGCTTCGAAATGCGATGGCCCATACAAATGGGCGGTGGGAAATGCTTGGCGAGGCCACCAAGGACAGAATCAAGAAATGGAAGAAGACGCATACAGGTCTTGAAATAGTCGAGGGTTACATTATTGCAGATTCAGCTTTTCTCAGGAAAACATTTGGTATAGTCCGTAGTTCTTTGGATGACCTTGTTGAGAGGTACAAACTATGGGATGACAGCAAAAATCCTTCGCAGAAGGGGTTACGCGGCGAGAACTCCAACGAACGATCAGTCAGTCAGGATGAGACATAGACGCTTTTTGGCTGATCGCATACGTTGCGAAGGGGGATACTTTCTGCAAAATAAGCAGAACTGCGGTACTACCCCAGGCCAATCGCAAAAGTTTGGGACACGCTCATGAAGCTTGAGGAGCCAATTATCGACCATGCCGACTACGTAGAGAGATTGGTCGCGTTTGTAGATATTCTCGGATTTCGGAGATATGTTTTTGAAGCTAAAGATAAAGCCAAGGAGACGATAAGGCTAATAGATGAAGTGCTTTCTCATGCGGTAAGCATAGTCAAGGATCAAAACGTTGAAAGCCTGTTTTCTTTGAAACTATTCTCGGACTGCATTTGCATGTCTACGGATCCCAGCAACGCTTATGAAATGCTTTATGAATTAGCGTTTATACAAGGCTGGTTTTCAATCAACGGTATTTTCCTAAGGGGGGCTTTGTCGCGTGGTCTTCATTATGAAAACAAGAACATGATCTTCAGCGAAGGATTGGTGAAAGCATACGAACAGGAAAAGAACGCAATTTACCCCCGAATAACGATCGATCCGATGGTATTCGACCCGATTCTAAATAGTGATGCTTCGGACTTTCTCTTGAAGGCGCCTGACGGAGTAGTTTTCGTTGATTACCTCAATTTCTTCTTGGTCGAGGAGGTGCCAGATCGACAGGAATTGTTTGAAAAGCACAAGGTTGCCGTCGTTGAACAGGTCAAAAGGAATGCGGGCAACAACGCGGTTGTTGAGAAGTATAGATGGCTTGCGGATTATCACAACATTAAAGCAGCAGAATATCTTGGTGCGCCTGATGATTGGGAAGATTCCTATTACGATGAACTACAAGCCACGCTTAGTATTCCTATCGGTGAGCATTTTCCCTCGTTTGAGAAACCCAAGAATGACGAGCCACCGTGAAAACATGTCATAGTGATGGCACGGACCGAACTTTTTAGTTGTTTAGGCGGAGAAAACAAAAAATGCAAAGGGCGTCCCATCCCATATCTTTCCTAATACTGTCCAGGATATTCAATTGAAGAAGGATACCAGAACCGAAGATCATTTCTCTGCGAAGAGGCGGCACACGGAAATAAAGCACGCCATTCTTCAAGAAGTCCTGAAGACTTCTTTATACGTGGCTAACATGCTCGCCCGTGACGGAGACATATTCACGTATATCGATCTATTTGCGGGACGTGGTGAATTTGAAGACGAGGCTGAGGGATCGCCTATGTTGGCTTTTGATATTATCGAAAAGCACGTTTCACATAATTTTGGACCTGGCAGAAATCGATTCTCAAGGGTATCCATCGTAGCAATAGACAAAGACAAGGAAGCTGCAACGCACTTGAGAGCTGGCTTGCAGCAAAGGCTCAAAAACAGTACGGCAAGCGGTGCGCTCCTTGAAGTCCGCACGGGGGATCAAGACTGGGAGACTTATGACGCTGAAATAGCCGGTTTGCTGTCTTCCTCAAAGTGGGGCTTTATCTTCGCCGATCCATTTTCAACAGAACTGGACATCGAAAAACTCAAAACGATAGTTGAGACCCACGAGGCCTACAAGGATATCCTGATCCTCACGAATTACAGGACACAATCTAGACAGTTCCATCGCAGACAGGGCAAAGACGTCGAACGAGTCTGCAAATCCTTGGGTATTTCACAAGAACAGCTGATTGGAGCAATAGATTTCCGTGAGTTGTTCGGGCCGGCCCTCAAACGTACTTTTTTTTCGCTAAAGGAGTTTACAATCGGAGTGGCAATCCCGGTTACAGTAGAAGGAAAGCTGATAAAAGCGGATTACTTCTATCTTGTTCTCGCAACGGACAGCATTGCTGTGGCCGACAGTTTTCTCGTCGCATATGAACGTATAATCAGGCGCGAAAGAGGTTCAGGAAGCTGGGGGACCTTGTTTGATGAAGGTCGTGACGTGCTCGAAGCGTTTACGCGGAGCGGCGTCAGAGAACTGTCTCTTCGGGATATAATGGAGGACCTGTGGAACAATTTTCTTTCGTGGAGGCTGGCCGTCGACGGTGCTGGTTATCAGATCCCTACGGCAAGGAACGTTATTGACAGGCTGAACGGATTGAGAGGCAAGGGAAGGGTCGAATTCAGAAACAGCAAGGAGTTTGAGTACAGAACATCCAGATCCGGAATGATTCCAGGAAATTTAGCCTACTCGAAAATCCGGAAAGGTAGGGATACAAAACAGATAAAGGTCCTTTTAAAAGAGTCGCTGTAGCGTATTGTCACCGTGGTTGCGGGGCATCTCGTCCCAATGACGACCATCAAGGAGTCTACCACTCTTCTTTCTGTTCACGCCGCCCCATTGCTTGAAGAAGAATGGTATTTCCGTAGCTGCACAGTTGTCACGGATTTGCCGGACCCATTCCTGTTTCATCGGCCGCGCCCCAGGCCCGCTTTCACCGCCTACAATGACCCAATCAATGTCCTCCAGGGAAATGTCTGGAAGTCCCGATAACAAAGGCTCGAGCGAAAGGAACTTTATGCGCGCGCCCGTTGCTCTGAGATCATCGGCTCTGCCAACATAATCATTGCCTTCGACAGTGACGCCCATCCACATATTGTCTGTCCACTTCAGTCTCGGTGAAAGCTCTCTGAGTCTTTCCGAGCGTTTTGTCAGTATCTGAAATACATGGCGACTCGCCTTGGCCATTATCTCAAACACGGACTGGATGAATTCCAGGGGAATCTCCTCATGAAAGAGATCGCTCATGCTGTTGACAAAAACAAGTCGATTTCCTTTCCAAGATAGGGGCCTCACTACTTCACTTTGGTGCATTCTCACCGCAAATCCGTCGTGGTACTTCTTGACGCCCATCGCCCTTAGTCGGCTGGCGTATCTCTCCGCGTAACAATTCGAGCAACCCTGGCTTACCTTGGAGCAGCCAGTGACCGGATTCCACGTGGTCTCTGTCCATTCAATTTTTGATTTGTCCGACATTGAGCCGCTTTCCTTGTTCCTGTCGTGTGCACTGCGCCTTTTGAACCTCAGCGCTGAATATAATACAGGGGTGCCAGAGGAGCGTCAATTCTTTTCTGCAAGAGAGCGCAGGCGGAGACGTGTTTCGTGTTTCCAGATTCTCTTTCTTCCTCGCTATAGACGGCACTTTTTCTTGGTAATCTTGACTTATATGCGCCGAGGCGGGTGTCAACATTTGCAGGTGGATGCCTCATCCATATTCTTACTGGTGCTTCTGAATCGAAAAGCGGGAAATGCAGGTTGCGGGACCGGGGCCCGGCTAGAACTTGGCCGGTGAGCCGGCCGTACCCGGCGAAGATGGCTACAGGACAAACGCCCGCTACATGCCTACTGCACGGCAGGCGGCCCCGTGCCGGTATTCAGTTCTTTCCGCCGCTCCCTGCAGTCGGGCAGCAACCGCTCGAGGAGCTTCCAGAAGCGTGGGCCGTGGCCTTTGATCTTGCAATGACACAGCTCATGCATGATCACGTAGTCGAGGCAGTCCACGGGCATCGTGACGAGCCATAGGTTCAGGGTAATCCTTCCTTGCGGTGAGAAGCTCCCCCAGCGGGT
>PLSJ01000086.1 GCA_003165115.1 Syntrophaceae bacterium
TATACGATACGCCCGCGTATGCCGCGATTCGGGGGAAGAAGTCCCCTACCAGGACATCGTGAAAGGCTACGAGTACCGACAAGGGGATTACGTAGTCCTCGAAGACGAGGACTTCAGGCGCGCCGCCGCCGGGAAGACCCAGACCATCGATATCGTCGAATTCGTCGATGCCCGTGAGGTAGACCCCAAGTTCCTCGACAAACCATATTATCTTGAGCCGACGAAACAGGCGAGGAAGGCGTATGCCCTCCTCCGCGAGGCACTCAAGAAGACGGCAAAGGTGGGCGTCGGGACGTTTGTCCTCCGGAACAGGGAGCACCTTGTCGTCGTGAAGCCCGAGGATGACGTTATCCTGCTCGAACAGATGCGCTTTGTCGACGAGATCCGGTCTGCGGCCGGTCTTAACCTGCCTTCGAAGGATGAGGCGGGCGGGAGCTGGATATCGCGATAAAGTTGATCGACCAGCTCACCGAGCCCTTCAAGCCGGAGCAGTTTCACGACACCTACAGGGAGGAATTGGAGAGGGTAATACAGGAGAAGGCCCAGGGGAAACCGCCTCGGCCCGAAAAAGAGATACCGGTGCCCACTGAAGTCCCGGACCTTATGCAAAAGCTGCGGGAAAGTCTCGAGTATGCACGAAAACGAAAGACCGCCTGACACGTCCGGTCCAGCCGCCATGAACCTCAAGGCATACCGAAAGAAACGCAATTTTAGCGCGACTCCCGAGCCGCCCGGTGCGGTCCCGACAGAGGGGCAGGATCCCCTTTCTTTTGTCGTCCACAAGCACCGCGCCACACGTCTCCATTACGACTTGCGCCTGGAGCTTGACGGCGTCCTCAAAAGTTGGGCGATACCGAAAGGGCCGTCCCTCGACCCGGCCGAAAAAAAGCTGGCGGTGATGGTGGAGGACCACCCCTTCGATTACCGCTTGTTCGAGGGTGTGATCCCCGAGGGCAATTACGGCGCGGGGCCGGTGATGATCTGGGACCGGGGCACCTACAGCGCCGTCGGCCATACAACGCGCAGGGAGAGCGAAGAAGCGCTGCGACAGGGGCTTGGCCGCGGCCACATCAGCTTCGTTCTCGACGGGCAAAAACTGAAAGGCGAATTTGCCCTTGTCAAGCTGAAGAGGGCGGACGACAACGCCTGGCTTCTCATCAAGAAAACGGACGAGTTCGCCCACACCGGCGGAATCCCGCACGCCGACACTTCTGTTGCGTCCGGTAAGACGATGGACGAGATCGCGGCGCAAGCCTCCGACCCCGCACCGACGGCAGCGGGCGGTCAAGACCACGGCAGGGAGGCGCCGCGGCGTCCGGTGCTCGATCTCACCGACGCGCCGGCCGCCCCTATGCCGGTCCATGTCAAGCCCATGATGGCCACCCTCGTGGAAAAACCTTTTGACCGGCCCGGCTGGCTCTTCGAGATCAAGTGGGACGGGTACCGCGCCCTTGCCGAGGTGAAGGCAGGAATCGTCCGCCTCTATTCAAGGAACGACAAGAACCTGGACGCACAGTTCAGGCCTATCGCTCAAGCCCTGACCGCCCTGCCCTTCGACGCCCTGCTCGACGGCGAGATCGTGGCGCTCGACAAATCGGGCAAGGCCGATTTCCAGTTGCTCCAGAACTACCTGCGGTCGGGCCGGGGGAACCTCGTTTACTACGTCTTCGATCTCCTCTATTGTGACGGCCGCGACCTGAGGGTGCTGCCTCTTAACCGGCGCAAATCGGTCCTGGAGCAGGTCGTCGAGGGCCGGCCGCCCCTGTTGCTGAGCGGCCACGTGGAGACGGAAGGGGTCGCCCTCTTCGAGGCGGCCAAGGAAGCGGGCGTCGAAGGGATCGTCGCCAAAGACGGCGAGAGCCCTTACCGGTCGGGCCATCGCGGACCCGAGTGGCTGAAGGTCAAGACGTATCTGCGCCAGGAGGCCGTCATCGCCGGCTTCACCCAGCCGCGGGGCGGAAGGTCCGGCTTCGGCTCCCTCGTCCTCGGCATCTACGAGGAGGGCTCACTGCTCTATATAGGCCACACGGGCGGCGGGTTCACGGACGCGCAGCTGAAGGCCCTTCACGGGCGCCTGGAGCGGCTCGTTGCAAAAGCATCCCCCTTCGGGACGCCGCCTAAGACAAATACGCCGGTGACGTGGGTCGTCCCCGAGCTTGTGTGCGAAGTGAGGTTCGCGGAGTGGACGGACGAGGGGCTTATGCGCCAGCCTGTCTTCCTGGGCCTGCGCGAGGACGTTGCCCCCGCGGACGTGAAAAGAGAGAGACCCGAAAAGCTGCCGTTAGGGTCGGACCGGCCGAACAAAACGGAAGAGCAGAGGAAACGGAGGGGAAGACTCGTCGCCATCAACGACGTGAAAGTCGATCTGACCAATCTCGATAAGGTGCTCTGGCCCGAAGAGGGATACACGAAGGGCGACATGATCGCTTACTACCGGTCCGTTGCGCCCTTTATCCTCCCCTACCTCAAGGACCGGCCGGAATCTCTGCACCGCCATCCCGACGGCATCGCGGCCCCCGGCTTCTTCCAGAAGAACACCGACCATGCCGTCCCCGGCTGGGTGGAGACGGTGCGCATCCGTGCGGAGTCGGAGGGCAGGGACGTCGCCTACCTCCTGTGCCAGGATGAAGCGACCCTTGTCTACATGGCGAACCTCGGCTGCATAGAGATCAACCCCTGGCACAGCCGGACAGGCCGCCTCGATAATCCCGATTACATGGTCCTCGATCTGGACCCCCTCGATATACCCTTCGATGAGGTGGTGCAGTCTGCCCTCGTCACCCACGACGTGCTCGTGGAGATCGGCGCAACGGGGTTCTGCAAGACATCGGGGGCGACGGGCCTCCACGTGTATGTCCCCCTCGGCGCCCGGTATTCCCACGACCAGGCCACGCAGTTCAGCCGGCTCGTCAACCTCCTCGTGCACAGGCGCCTGCCCCGCACCACAAGCGTCGAAAGAGACCCGGAGAAGCGAAAGGGAAAAGTCTACCTGGACTTCCTGCAAAACAGCCACGGTCAGACACTCGCGGCGGCGTATTGCCTGAGGCCCCGAAAGGGCGCGCCCGTGTCGACACCCCTGGCATGGGCCGAGGTGACCGAGTCGCTCGATCCTGCCCGCTTCACCATGGAAACGATGATGGCGCGGCTGCGGAAGAAGGGTGACCTGTGGAAAGACGTGCTCGGTCCCGGCATCGACATGGAACAGTGCCTCAACCGGCTCGACGAGTTAATGAAGAAGTGAGTCGGGACCACCAAGGAGTTTTCGATGAAAAAAGTGACGATGTATTCTGTGAGCACCTGTTCCTGGTGCAAGAAAGCCAAGCGATACTTTGAGGAACAGGGCGTGGCCTACGAGTACACCGACTACGACCTCGCCGACGACGGAACGCGGCAGAGGATCGATAGAGACATGCACGATATCGAAGCGGGAGGTTTCCCCGTGGTGAAGATCGGCAGGGACGTCGTCACCGGCTACAAGCCCGACAGGTACAAAGAACTCCTCGGATAGGGGTGTGCTCACCGACTTCGCGGCCCCGCCGGGGAGCGAGAAAAGGCAGGGCCATTTTCCGGCCCTGCCCGTGACGCTGCACGAATAATCCCTTACTTCTTGAACCTTCTTCTTATTGCCGCAAGACCTGCGAAACCGGGACCGAAAAGAAGAAGAGCGCCGGGGACAGGCACCGGGCTTGTGTTGATAGTCAGGTTTACACCCATAAGCCAGGGTGTCATGCTGCCTTCCGACGTCGCCAGGAACGTTATCACATCCCCTGGCTTGACGCTTTCCGTAAAGACGCCAAAGGAATCGGGGCTGATACGGCTATAACCACTGCTGTAGTCGACGTTCCCGGATGTCAGCGGTGTCCCGTCCCGTTAAAGGAGAGAGACCAGCTATCGCCTCTCGACGTGCCCCACAGGGCGCCCGAGGAATCCCCCCACCAGGCGTTGCCGCTTATGCTGACCGTACCGGTAAGATTGCTGGTCCAAACGACGCTCCCTTGACCGATGCCGGGGTACGCGGCAGTGTTCGCGGGATGCATCATGATGTCGCCTGTCTTTACGTCCGCGCCCCATTCCCCGTCCTTTATCGCCTGAAACCAGACCGGGACATGGCCATAATTCGGATACTGTCCTACGGCCCAGGCCTGCTGGTTAATCGCGTACCCGTGGCTCGAATCGAAGTCCGATTGGTAAGGCAATAAAGTGGCGCCCTGGTAAAATGCCCAGGGCCCGTTGGGGTTGCCCCCCGGCCCGATCAGCCAGCCATCCTTAAGGTCATATGTCGCAGCATTGGTATTGTAGGACAGGCAAAGGAGCACCAGGACGAACAGCATCGCCGCCAACTTCGTCTTCTTTAAACGTTTCATGAAGCCTCCCCTTCTAAACCGTCTGAAACATCCGGCAGCGCGGCTGTCTACTGGAGAAGGCTCAATAAAACTATCAGAGACCCATTGCTTTCCGTCCTATGGTCGCCCATAGTTTGGCTTTTTCAGATTGTTTTCATACGTTATACCACGCATCACTGATTGTCAAGAAAAAACGCGCCGGTCCCGAAGAATAAATTTCCTCGCGCATTCACGTGGCAGTATTTGGTTGCCGCCGGTTTATAAGAGAGATATAAAAAGCAGGGAATGAAAGCCTACCGCAGACAATGCGCTTTCGCCCACGCGGCCACGTGCACCGGGCTCTCCAGTACCTCGACCCCTGCCCAGCCCAGCGCCGCCTGTTTGCCCTCGACCGTCCCCGTGCTCCCCCGCACAATCGCCCCCGCGTGTCCCATGCGCTTGCCCGGTGGCGAATAACGTCCGCAGATGTAGGCGGCCACGGGCTTTGTCATCTGTTCCACGACGAAGCCGGCAGCCCGTTCTTCCTGTTCGCCTCCCACTTCTCCCACGATGATGACCCCGTCGGTATCCGGGTCCTCCTCGAAAAGACGCAGGATATCGGTGAGGTTCGTCAGCACCACGGGATCGGCGCCCATGCCTACCACCGCGCTCTGGCCCACATGGCTCTCGGAGAGTATGCCCGCGAATTCATAGGACAAAGTGCCGCTCCGGGAGATGATCCCGACGCGTCCGGGGGCGAAGAGGGACGCGGGCATGATGCCGATCTTGCTCTTACCCGGCACAAGGATGCCCGGCGTCGTGGGACCGAGGGCAAAAACGCCCTTTGCAACGGCATAATCGCGCATCTTCATCACGTCGTTTACCGGAATGTGCTCCGGCACAACCACGATCAGCTTTATCCCCGCATCGATGGTTTCAAGGAAGGCGTCCAGGACAAACGGCGCGGGCACGAAAAAGACCGAAGCAGTCGCGCCCGTTTCCCTGACAGCCTGCTCGACGTTATCGAAAACCGGCAGCCCTTCGACGGTCGAGCCCCCTTTGCCGGGGGTGACCCCGCCCACGACCCTGGTGCCGTAGTCGAGCATCCAGTGCGTCTGCACCGCGCCTATCCGGCCCGTGATTCCCTGCACGATCACGCGAGTTTCATTATCGACCAATATGCCCATCGCTGGACCCCGCTATCTTCTTCGTCGCCTGTTCCCATCTCCGATCCGTCCGCCCCGATAAGGGAGACGGCACACCAAAAAGCCGTCACTCCGCGCCGACAAGCTCGAACAACCGCTCGACGGCCCTTTCCGTCGCGGGATCGATGACCACGTGGATGCCGCCCGAGCGGAAGATCTCCCACGTCTCTTCCTGGTGGTTGCCGAGCGCCTTCGCCACGATGGGGATTCGCACATTGTGCTCCCTGATGTAGCGCACCACGCCTTTCGCACCCTCGTGGATGGGGTTAATCCCCCCGTAGACATTGATAAGGATCGCGCGCAGACCCGGCTTCATCATCACGAGGTCCATGCACTTGTAAAGCAGGTCGGCGGTGATGCCTCCGCCCGTCTCCAGGAAGTTCGCGGGCTTCATGGTATGCGCGATGATGTCCATGGAAGCCATGCCCAGTCCGGCCCCCGAAGAGATGAGCCCGATGTCGCCGTCAAGGTCGACGTACGTGACACCGATCTCCTTTCCCCTGCGTTCCCTGGGGTTTTCTACCCGTTCCACGGGATCGGGCAGGAGCGGCCGCAGCCGCGACAACGCGGAGTCGTCTATCTCCAGCACCGCGTCTACCGCCAGCAGCCCGCCGTTGGGGAGCACGGCCAGCGGGTTGATTTCAACGATGAGGGCCTCGAAACGGGTAAACACCTTGTAAAGCTGGGCGATCACGTCCGTGATCGCATTCAGCAGATTGTGACCGAGCCCGAGTTTCCGAAGGAGCGCCCTGGCCTGATAAGGATAAAAGCCGACCGTTGGGTCTACCTGTATCGACGCGATCTTTTCCGGCGAGGTGCGGGCGGTCTCTTCGATATGCATGCCGCCTTCCGTGCTCGCTACGATGACCGGCCTGCCCGTGTACCCATGTACCGTGACGCCGACGTAGAGTTCTTTCGCGATCTCCGCTTTTTCCGCGACAAGTATTTTCCTCACGGGAAAACCGTTCACTTCGGAGGTTAAAAGCTGTTCGGCCGCCGCTTTCAGCTCCTCGGGGCTGGATGCGCTCTTTATGCCGCCGGCGAGCCCGCGGCTCCCTACCAGGACCTGAGCCTTGAGCATGACCGGGTACCCAATCTCCCCGGCCACATGGACCGCCTCCTGCACCGAGCTTGCGACGCCCCGCCGAGCGACCGGAATACCCATCGATTCAAAAATGTCGGCTGCCTCGAATTCATGGAGTCTCATGGTTGAAGTCCTTCTTCCGTGGACGATCCTTACTGCGTGGGATTTGCAAGTATAGGCAGGCTCCCGCCCGGTTGTCAATAATTGATTTGAAATGTGATTTAATAGTAAATCAGGGCGATACCGCGCAAAATAAAGATGAAACATCACGCTATGTTGAGGAATTTGCTTGACAGGCGCGCCAAAAAATGAAATTTTAATGCGATTTCTAATTAAATTTGCCGGGGGCTTTGCCCCCATCAGGGTGCCATGCAGAAGAAGCAGGACAGCCAGGAAGACTTGAGCCATGCGGCGTACCAGGGCCTTCGCCGCATGCTCTATAACAAGGAGCTCGTGCCGGGACAAAAGATCGCGTACCGCGAGCTTGCGGAAAGGCTGAAGATGAGCCCTACACCGATTATACAAGCACTCAAGTGGATGGAGCTGCAGGGGTTCGTCCGCCATGAGGCAAATCGGGGCTATGCCATGGCGCCTTTCAGCATAAAGGAGATCGAGGAGATTTACGAGCTGCGGGAGTTGCTCGAACCCTCACTCGTCGACGCGACCGTGCGGCGTCTCGACAAAGAAGGCGTCGGCCGGCTCAAGGCCGCCCTGGAGGCCCACCGGTCGGCACAGCGCGAGTTCTATCTGAAAGAGAGGCTTTTCAAGAACCGGGAATTCCATGTGACCCTGGCGGCCCTTTCGGGAAAGGAAACCCAGATGCGCATTCTCCAGGACCTTTTTGACATGCTCTTCCTCAAATACGGCGGGAATTATCTGCCCATGTCATCCCTCAAGTCCTCCGACGACGATCACCAGGCGATCTATGACTCCGTGGTCCTGCGCGACGTCGAAAGGGCCAGGGCCTTGCTCGCCAACCATGTATCCGGCGTCAAGAGAGAGGTTTTGGCCAGCGTACGGCAGATGCTGGCGGAACGGGAACGGTCTGACATCTGAGCGTAGCGAGCTTAAGGGGGGAGACTCGGTGAGCTTGCTCATGGAGGGGGCGATGATCCCCGATAATTGATTTAAAGGCGTTTTTCGGTTCTCACCTTCCGGAGACGATCTATTCAATCGAGGAGGTAATGCATCATGGGGCTTAAGACAAAAAAGGAGTATATCGAATCGCTGCGGGCGCTCCATCCCACGGCGTACATGTTCGGGGAACGGCTGACGGACATCGTCGACAACCCCCGGATCCGCGCGGGCATCGAGGCAACGGGCGCCACCTACGAGATAGCGGAACTGGACGAATACCGGGACCTCGTGGTCACCATGAGTCCTCTCATCAACGAGCCCGTCAACCGCTTCACCCTGCCCCCTTCCAGCATCGAGGACCTGGTGGCGCGGGTAAAGGTCAACCGGAAACTGGGCAACTTTGTCGGCACCTGTCACCAGCGGTGCACGGGGCTCGACTGTCTTTCCACCCTATCCATCGTCACCTATGATATCGACCGGAAGCACCAGACCGGCTACCACAGCCGTTTCACCGAATTCCTGAAGTACGTGCAGAAAAATGACCTGTCCGCAAACGCGGCCGTCACCGACGTCAAGGGCGACCGCTCCCTCGGTCCCTCCGACCAGGATGACAGGGACATGTACCTCCGCGTGGTCGAAAAGAGGGATGACGGGATCGTGGTGCGCGGGGCGAAGGCCCATCAGACCGGCTCTCTTTCATGTCACGAGATCATCGTCCTCCCGACCCGCGCACTCGGAAAGGCGGATAAGGAGTACGCCGTCGCCTTTGCGGTACCCTCCGACGCGGAAGGCTTGATCCACGTTGTCGGCAGGTCGACCCTCGACATGCGTGAGCTGGACGGCTGCGACATCGGCAACACCCTCTATTCGAAATATTGCCCCACCGTCATTTTCAACGATGTCTTCGTGCCGTGGGAGCGGGTCTTTATGTGTGGCGAGACCGAGTTCGCCCAGGAGATGGTCGTCAAATTTTCCTCTCTGCACCGCCAGAGCCACGGCGGGTGCAAGTCGGGCAAGATCGACTGCATGATCGGCGCGGCCCTCACCCTCATGGATTATAACGGGACCGCCAAGGTCAGCCATCACAAGCAGAAGATCATCGACATGATCCACAGGGCGGAGACGCTTTACGCGTGCTGTCTCGCGGCCTCCTACGAAGGCAGCAAGCAGCCTTCGGGTTCCTACTACATCGATACGGTCCTCGCCAACGCCTCAAAACTGCACGAAGGCAAGGAGGTCGCGGAGGCGATTCGCCTCATGGTCGACATAAGCGGCGGCTTTGTGGCCGACCTGCCTTCCGACAGGGACTTCGCGAACCCCGAGGTCGGGCCGCTCCTCAGGAAGTACCTGAAGGCGGTCGACGGCCATTCCGTGGAAGACCGCATGAAGATGTACAGGCTGGTGGAAAAGATGGCACTGGAGAGTGCCGACACCATCTCGGACATACACGGGGGCGGGTCGCCCGAGGCGCACCGGGTGACGATCTACCGGGAGACGGACCTGCCGAGCAAGAAACGGGCCGCCAAGAGACTCGCCGGGATAGACAAATAAGCGCGACGTCGCTTCAACGGGTACGACTGCGGTGGCGAAAAAGGGCAGGACAAGGCCCCTTTTCGCCACCGCGATTATTGGAAACCGGAGATTGTCCTAAGGCACCGACTGCCCGAAGGGCCTCCCGTATTTCTCCGCGAAATATCCCGTGCCTTCGCTGCGGTACTGCGCCATGTCGCTCTCGTACCGTCGTATGTCCTCGTCCAGAAGCCTTTCCAGGCGGACGATATCAACCCGGCCCGTTCGAAGCATCCTTTCGACGGGCTCGTAATTTTTCAGAGGGTAATAGTTCTTGTAGTAATCATGATAAGCCCGGAGCGCCTCAAGGCCCTCCTCCCGCCTGCCCTCTTTAAACAAAATCAAAGCTCTGTACGCGAGAATGCGCAGAAAATAATCGGACTTCCCGTCAAGCTTCTGCGCCTCGTCGATGTATCGTCGGGCGCCCTGCACATCGTTCATCTTGTAGCTGGCGGTCGCCGCGAACGCATATGCCTCCGCACTCGGCTCGATTTGGGCCGCCCCGATAAAATCCTCCCTCGCCGGCCCGTAGTCGCCGCTGTCAAGAAGCTTTCTCCCCTCAAATATATCTTTCCTCGATGTATAGTATACCCCGACGCATCCCCAGAGCACCACGGAAAGCACCGCGAAAACCACCGCACTCCGCACTATTTTCGCCATTCGCCCGGCTCCCCTTTTTCATGCATGATAATCCCCGTGTACCGGCTTGTCAACGAAAGGCGATGGAAAGGCGATCTTGGATCGCCTTTACGAGTGTCTGTTGTGCGGCCTCTTACCCAAAGAGACGGATATGATGAAGAAGAGCGCCAGGAACATGGTGGCCAGCCTGGAAAGCCCCAGGAGCATACCGTCCAGGGGCTCGGGCAGAAATTCCGACATGTCCAGAAGCGAAGGGAGACCGAACAAATCTCCCCCAAAACCCACAAGACCCGCGATCACCGCAAGCATAAGGTAAAACGAAGGTTTTCTGTGCATCTGCGCCGCCTTATAGGAGTATTCCCGCACCTCTACCGTTGCAACCTCCATGCCATCTGCTAACGTGTTGATTTAAGGGGACCCTGCCGCGATCGGGCAGGAAATCGCTGTAAAGAAAGCGGACACCCACAGACGACCGAAGAGCGGGTGTGCACCGTGATTGCTTGTTGCTATGCTGTTTCCGCCGGCGCGTAAAGAAGCCGGTCATGCGTCGTGCCCGCTACTCCCACTCCGTATGGAAAAGACCCTCCCGGTCGAATCTCCTGTACCTGTGCGCGCCGAAATAGTCCCTCTGGGCCTGGACCAGGTTCGCGGGCAGCCATCCGCTCCGGTAGGCGTCGAAATAGGCGAGACAGGCCGCCAGGCCGGGGGTCGGCAGTCCGGCCGCGGCCGCGGAGCAGACGACGGTCCGCAGGTCCGCCTGGTCGCCCGTCACCATTTCCTTTAAGGCCGGGTCGAGAAGCAGACTTTTCAGGTCGGGCCGGTTATGGAAGGCCCGGCGTATGGGCTCAAGCAACGCGGAGCGGATAATACAGCCGCCCCTCCATATCTTCGCCACTTCTTCCAGCCTGAGCCCGTACCCGTACAGCCGGGAGGCCCCGGCGAGCTGCGCCATGCCCTGGCTGTAGACGATAATCATGGAGGCCCTCATCGCCCGCGCCAAGCTGTCGACGAACCGCGCTCCGTCCTGACTCAGGCGCCTGTCCGGTCCGGAGAGCGCATGGTCCGCCTCCTGCCGCTCTTCTCTCAGGTCGGAAAGGTCCCTCATGTGCACCGCGCTGCCGATGGTCGGTACGGGCACACGCAGGTCCATGGCGTCCTGGACCGTCCACTTGCCCGTACCCTTCTGCTGGGCTTCGTCGACGATCATGTCCAGGAGAAAGCGACCGCCGACCTCGTCCTTTTTCGCGAAAATCCGGGCCGTGATCTCGATGAGGAAGCTCGGAAGAAGGGAGGAGTTCCATCCGTCGTAGACCTCCCGAAGCCTCCCGTTGGGCAGACCCAGGCCGCGCTTCATCAGGTCGTAGGATTCGGCGATCAGTTGCATCATCGCGTACTCGATGCCGTTATGTACCATTTTCACGTAGTCGCCCGCTGATCCGGGACCCATGTATGCGACGCACGGCTCTCCGTCCACCTTCGCGGCCGCTGCCTCGAAAATCGGCCGCACGCGGGCGTAACCGGCCTCGGGCCCGCCCGGCATAATGCTCGGCCCGAAGCGCGCGCCCCGCTCGCCGCCGGAGATGCCCACGCCCATGTAAAGGACACGCCGCTCATCGAGACGGCGAATGCGGGCATCGGTCTCCCTGAAGTAGGAATTCCCCCCGTCGATCAGCAGGTCACCGGGCAGCAGATGGGGAAGGAGCGCGTCAATGACCGCGTCGACGGGAGGGCCCGCGGGCACGAGCATGATTATGGCTTTCGGGGTGCGCAGCAGCCCGACGAACTCGTCGATCGTGACCGCCCCGACGGCCGGCCGTCCCTCCGCCTCACGGCCGAGCGCTTCGACCTGCTTGGCGTCGGTATCGTATCCCGCCACGGAGAAGCCCTTGTCCGCGATATTGAGGGCAAGGTTCCGTCCCATGACTCCGAGCCCAATCATACCGATCTCACAGTTGCCGCTTTTCATCTTATCACCGCCTTAACCTTCCTTCCTCGTCACTCGCCACTTTTCACTCAAGGCCGAGCGCCGCAAGGGCGGCCTTTGTCGGCGCGAGTCCCGTATGGACGATCCCCCTGATGCCGAGACTCTGCGCGACCTGGACAAAAGGCGGACGGTCATCGATGTAGACCACATTCCGGGCCTCGGCGAGGGCCACGTCAAGGGCGATCCGCCAGATATCCTTGTCCGGCTTCCTGAAATGGACGAAGCACGAACAGACGAAGAAGTCGATCACCTTGTAAAGCTCGAACGTCCTCGCCCTGTACTCGGTCAGCTCCCGTCCCTCGTTGCTCACCGCGGCGACTTTCAGGTTGTAGCGGCGTTTCAGGGTGGCCACGTAGTCGAGCATCTCGGGATACGGCTGCGACCGGGCAAACATGAACGTAAGGAACTGCTCACGCGTAAACGGGCGCTCCTCGTAAAACACGGTGCTGTCGAGATATTCGTCGAGGGTCAGCTTGCCCTCCTCGAAGGTGCCGAAGGTGAGGTGGTGGCGCTCGTTCATTTCTTCATAGTCGAGGCCGAATGTCCTGGCGGCCTCTTTCCGCATGGTGCGGTCCCAGCCGTTCGTGAGAAGGACACCCCCGATATCGAGGAAGAGATGTGTCACGCCTCCCATCTACACCCCCTTTGTCCCCATGATCACGGCCCGTTCCACGAGCTGCCGCAAAAGTGAGAGACCCTTCTTCACGTCGTCTCCGAGGTCGACGCGCATCACCCTCCGGCCATGCTTCGTGAGCGCCTCTAGATCGCCCATGGCCTGGGCCTTCTTGAAAATACCGAAGGTGTACGGCTTGCGCGGAATGGACACGTCGGTCGCGTCATGACAGGTCAACTGGATGAAAAGACCCGTGTCGGGACCGCCCTTGTGCAGTTGTCCGGTGGAGTGAAGGAAACGGGGCCCGTATCCAACGGTAGTGGCAAGTCTCAGGGCATCCCGGAGACGGAGCCGGATCGTCTGCAGCAGCTCGTCCGTGGACGCATCGAACGGCAGATAGGCCAGGAGCGCGACGTAATCGCCGGGATGGCCCTGCGAAAGGAAGTCCCAAAGCAGCTCCCCGGGGTTTTCGGCGCCATCCCTGGAAAAGAAGCTCAAGGGACCGTGGCTCATCACGGGGGCCGGCTCCGTGAGCGAGCCCCGCTCCCGGACAGAGGAAAGGAGGCGGTCCGTCGCGTCCTTGCTCTCCTGCACGTTGGGCTGGTCAAAGGGGTTTATGCCCAGTATGGCTCCGGCTATGGCGGTAGCCACCTCCCACCGGAAGAACTCCTGGCTTATGGCGGCAGGTGCCGCCACCTCGACGAACACGAGGGGCAGGCTGGCGGTCTGAAGCATCCTCACGGCTTCCTCGAGCTTCGGGTCGCTCCGCCCTTTCATGTATATATGGACGAAGAGCCGGTCGCTGCCGTAGACCAGGGGCGTGCCCGCCGGCTCGCCGGTGACCGGGAGAAGTCCGGTCCCCTCCTTGCCCGTGCTCTCCGCGATAAGCTGTTCCAGCCACATGCCGAACGCGGCCATGTCGGGTGAGAGGAGGAACGTCACCTTGTCCCTGCCCACGCGCGCCATCTCGCCCCTGACCGCCCCCAGCAGGGCGCCGGGGTTCTCCTGGACGGGCACGGACGGCCCGCAGGCATGGACCATGTGGAGGGCCTCGTCGATGAGCCCCTCCACGTCGAGACCCATCAGGGCCGCCGGCACCAGGCCGAAATAGGAAAGGGCCGAGTACCGGCCGCCGATGTCGCTGAAATTGAGAAACACCCGGCGGAACTGCCTTTCCCCGGCGCTTATCGCGAGCGGCGTGCCGGGGTCCGTCACCGCGACGAAATTCTCCCCTGCCTTTTCCCCTTTGACGGCCTTCACGCGCTCGTAGAAATAATCGTCGAAAGCCAGGGGCTCCGCGGTTTTCCCCGATTTGCTCGCCACGATAAAGAGGGTCTTTTCGAGGTCGATCCTCTGTTCAAGGGCCGCAATCGTCACAGGGTCGGTCGTATCGAGCACGCTCAGGGAGAGACCCCCCGGCGCGGGCTCGAACATATGCTGGAATACGAGTGGAGCGAGGCTGTTCCCGCCCATTCCCATGTGGACCACGTGAGAGAAACCCGACGCGGCGGCTTCCCTCGCGAACCCGACGAGATCCGGCAGGTTTTCCCGCATCTTCTCCGCCACATCGAGCCACCCGAGGGCGTGACCTATCTGTTCCTGCTCGGCAGCGTCTTCCTTCCAAAGCCCCACGTCCTTCTGCCAGAGCCGCTCCACGAACCGCTCCTTTTTCAGCTTCTCGAGGCACGGCTTCACGCGCGCTACCTGGAACGAGGCGGTATCGTGCGACATCAGGTCCTGGCGGCCCAGGTTCAACACGAGCCGGTTGGTCCTGCCTTCCGGCGCCTGCTCCTCAATTCTCGCGGCCTTGACGGCCCCCTTTTCCTTATCACTCATTCGATAACTCCTTCTTTTCTAACTGCCGCACTTTCTCCAGGCGCCTCGTGAAGCGCCCGGCACCTATAAAACGGGCGGACAGGAAGGCTTTCACCAGGTCCCAGGCCAGGGCGGGTCCGACCACCCTGCCCCCAAGGCAGAGCACGTTCATATCGTCGTCCTCGACCCCCTGGTGGGCGGAAAAGACCTCGTGCACGAGGGCCGCGCGCACGCCCGCCACCTTGTTGGCCGCGATAGACGCACCCACGCCGCTGCCGCATACGGCTATTCCCCGCTCCACCTGTTTTTTGGCCACGGCCAAGGCCATGGGGACCACAAAGTCCGGGTAGTCGTCCGCGGGGTCAAGGACGGAGGGACCGAAATCGACGACCTCGTGGCCCCCTTCCCTGAGCAGCACCACGAGCCGTTCCTTCAATTCGAAGCCGCCATGGTCCGCCGCCAGTCCTATCCGCACGCTCTTATCCTCCGACCGGGCCTTCCGTCTCGCCGCCAAACGCGCGCATCGCGAGGCTTGCCGCCCCCACGACCCCCGCGCCCGGCCCAAGCATGCCCGGCACTATCTCGCAAGAGGCGCTCGCCGATGCGAGGGCGTCCTGCATCACCCCGCGGCGCACCCGGTCGATCATCTCGGGCAGACCGTCGATGACGCCTCCCCCGAGGACCAGCCGTGCAGGGTTAAACGCGTTCACGAGGCTGACGCAGCCCGTAGCGAGCGCCCGTCCCACGCCGTCGAGGAGGTCCAAGCAAAGCGCATCACCGCGATGCGCGCACTGTGCGACCGTTTCAGCGGTGACCGCTTCCGGGGCGCCGCCTGCCGCGGCGAGGAGCATGCTGCCCGAGGCCGGGTCCCGGCCTATCATCCCGCGAGCCTCGCGCGCGATGGCCCATCCGCTGGCGAGCGCCTCCAGACATCCCCTGTTGCCGCACGTGCAGGGCGGGCCGTTCATGTCGATGACGATATGGCCCAGCTCTCCCGCGCTGTTGGCATGGCCCGACAACACGCGGCCGCCGCTGACCACGCCGCCGCCTATGCCGGTTCCCACGAAGAGGCATATTACGTCATCGAATCCTTTCCCCGCGCCGTAAAGCCATTCCCCCCAGGTGACGGCCCGCACGTCGTTGGTCACGACAGCGGCCATTTCGAGTGCCTCCTCCAGGTCGGCGCGGAGCGGCACTTCGCGCCAGTTGAGATTCGGCCCAAACAGCACGCGGCCGGTGTGCCTCTCGATCTGGCCGGCAACACCGACGCCTATGCCGACAGGCGCCTTCCCCGCCCTCTCCGTCAAGAGCCTCGCGGCTTCCACTATATCGCGCTCGACCGCGGCCGGTGTGCCCTCCACATTTGTCGGCACCCTGATCGAGTCGACGATCTTCCCGCCCCACTCAACCCTCGCCACCTCAAGCTTTGTGGCGCCCAGGTCGACACCCACAGCCCAGTATCCGTTCATGTCACCATCCTCCCTCTCGCTTCTTTACTCCTTCTATAACTTGGAACCGACCGGCGTAACTTGCAAGTAAAAAGTGACGCAGTCCCGTGGGACGCCAAAGCACCGGCCCCGTCCTTGACGTCCGTGGAACGCGGGACTTATATAACTATAATTAGATAAATTCCGGCAGGCCGTCATGACGCGAAAGAAGTTGTGGAGCACACGATAAGTGAATAGGAGATAATCATGGCCCGGCAGGCACCAGGCTACCTCGAGAAATTGGCAAAATTGGTCCGGTACTACATTATCACCATGACATCGAAGGCGGGATCGGGTCATCCCACGTCTTCCCTTTCCGCGGTCGAGCTTACCACCGGTCTCATGTTCGGCGGTTTTTTTCTTTACGACCCCGGCCGTCCGGCACTCCCGAATAACGACCGGTTCGTCCTGTCAAAGGGGCACGCCTCGCCCCTCCTCTACGCGCTCTGGGCCGTTGCGGGCCAGGTTACGGAAGAAGAGCTGTCGCAGTACCGGGTGTTCGGCAGCCGATTGGAGGGCCACCCGACACCCCATTTCCCCTATGTTGACGCCGCCACGGGATCACTCGGCCAGGGGCTTTCCATAGGCATAGGCATGGCCTTGAACGCTAAATACCTCGATAAGCTGCCGTACAGGACCTATGTGCTCGTCGGCGACAGCGAGATGGCCGAGGGGTCGAACTGGGAGGCCCTGCAGATAGCCAGCCACTACAAGCTGGATAACCTGGTGGGCATACTGGATGTGAACCGCCTGGGCCAGAGGGGCGAAACCATGTATGGGTGGGACGTGGAGGCGTATGCGGAAAAGATCTCCGCCTTCGGCTGGGAGGCCGTGGTGATCGACGGCCACGCGTTCGACGAGGTGCTGTCGGCTTACAGGAAGGCGGCAGAGGTCAAAGAAAAACCGACAATGATCATTGCCCGCACCATCAAAGGCAAGGGCGCGCCGGCGGTGGAAAACAAGAACGGCTGGCACGGAAAGCCGTTGACAAAAGAGGATGCCGCCGAGGCGCTCGGGCTCCTTGAGCCGCTCGACAGGTCCGTGCGCGGAGAAATGACCCTTCCCGAAGACCTTATCCCTCCGAGACGGCCGCGCCAGGCGGCTGCTGCGCCCTCATATAAGCCTGGGGAGCCCGTCGCCACGAGGAAGGCGTACGGCAACGCCCTTGCGCGTCTCTACCCCGCTTTTCCCGAAATGGTGGTCCTCGACGGAGAGGTCAGCAATTCAACCTATGCCGAGATCTTTCACGAGGCCTTTCCCGAGCGCTACTTCGAGATGTATATTGCCGAGCAGAATATGGTCGGTACGGCCATTGGCCTTTCCAGCCGCGGGAAGATCCCTTTCGTCTCCACCTTCGCCGCCTTCTTTACGAGGGCCTTCGACCAGATACGGATGAGCGGCTACTCCAACGCCAACATCAAATTCGCGGGCTCCCACGCCGGCGTCTCCATCGGCGAGGACGGTCCTTCCCAGATGGGGCTCGAAGACATCGCTATGTTCCGGAATATCATCGACAGCGTCGTCCTCTACCCGTGTGACGCGGTCTCGACGGAAAAGCTCGTGGAACAGGCGGCAGGCATGGCCGGGATTGTTTACCTGCGGACGACGAGAGGCGCCACATCCGTGATCTACGACCCCTCCGAGACGTTCGAGATAGGGGGGAACAAGCTATTGAGGAGCAGCGCCGGGGACCGGGTAGTTGTGATCGCGGCGGGCGTCACCCTTTATGAGGCCCTGAACGCCCACGAGGAGCTGAAAAAGGAAGGGGTCTCCATAAAGGTGATCGACCTTTACTGCATAAAGCCTATCGACGCACATAAGCTCAAGGCGGCCCTGGGAGAGGTAAGAACGGTAGTCACGGTCGAGGACCACCACGCGGAAGGGGGACTGGGGGAGGCGGTAAGGAGCGCACTTGTGGGTGACGCGATAGCGGTGCACTCCCTGGCGGTGCGGAAGATCCCGAGGAGCGGCCACCCTTCGGAACTGATAGAGTACGAAGAAATATCGAAGGCCGCCATCGTAAAAAAGGTGAAGGAGCTCATATGAGACCGCAGCAACTGAAGACGAGGATGTTCCTGGATGGCGGAAACCCCAATGAGACTGCCGAAGCGATACAGTTTCTCGGGTTCCTCGACGGCCAGACGACGAATCCCACGCTCATCTCGAAGAACCCCGGGGTCCGCGNNGACGAGATCCTTGGGTATTACCGGAACGTGGTAAAGAAGGTATCGGCCATGGTGCCGGATGGGTCCGTCTCGGTCGAGGTCTATGCCGACCGGGCCACAAAGGCGGAAACCATGCTGGCCCAAGGCAAGGAGATGTTCGGCTGGATACCTAACGCCCACGTTAAATTCCCGACCTCCGCCGAAGGGCTCAAGGCAGCGTCCGGGGCAATCGGCCAGGGGCTGCGCCTCAACATGACCCTCTGCTTCAATCAGGCCCAGGCCGCAGCGGTCTACGCGGCCACCAGGGGCGCGCGCAAGGGACAGGTATTCGTGTCGCCTTTTATAGGCAGGCTCGACGACAGGGGCGAAAACGGCATGGACCTCATCGGGAATATCCTCAGGATGTACGCGAAAGGGGACGGCCACGTGGAGGTCCTCACCGCGAGCGTGANNGAGGAATGGGGCAAAAAGGGCTTGCCTTTGCCCGGTCCCGATTATCGCTACGATGCCGGCACCCTGAAGTCCATCCCCTACGAGGAGATCGACCTGACGAAGGACTGGCAGGACTACGACATAAGGCACGACCTGACCGACAAGGGGATGGAGAGGTTCTCGCAGGACTGGAACTCCCTTATCCAGTAACGGGAAGGAAAACGAGCGGAGCGAGATGAGGGGGAAGACTCCATGAGCTTGCTCATGGAGGGG
>PLSJ01000487.1 GCA_003165115.1 Syntrophaceae bacterium
TCTGGAACTGCGGAAGATGGGCTAGAAGGCATACCCGGCAACGATAAAGAAGACCGTCGCGGCCGGGACGCGAATGAAGTAAGACGATGCGGTGAAAGTGATCTTCCTCCGCAAAGGTCCCCGCCCGGACGCCGGGGTCATCCGCCGGCTGACATTTGGCTTCCTATTGCAAGGCATAACAACGAGAAGATTCCCAGGAGACCACATTTCCCGGTTGACAATTTTCTCCGCACCCCTATGTTTTCCGTATAGAGGACCGGTATAGGGAAAATGCAACACCGGCCGGACCAATCTCGCCACACAAAAGAAAACTACAACCTGCCAGGCAAAGAAATCTCCAGACAAAACGCCACGAGAGCGGAGGTGGTTTTGACGGAACGATGCAGGGCCTCACCGACCGCAGGGTGCAGTGCGATATGGCCCCCTTCGACCATCCGTCGCTCTACGTGTTCATCGGCCACTACCCGATACCCGACGGGGATAACCAGGCCGCCGACATCATCAGCCTGCTTCCGGAAGTCGGCTCGGGCGGGTACGATCCGAACTCGGGATACTGCGTGCCCAACGCCGGCGACCTTTTTGCCCCCGGGATGCAGGCACGGTCGGGCGGACCGAGGGTGGCGCTCGATCACTGAGATGTAGATTGGTGACATGAGACTTTGGCGGCCACGTTTCGCGCGCTCAAAGCGCGGGGCGTGGCCGCTCGATCGATTGCGCGGCCAAAGGCGCCCTACCTCGCCATACTCTCCTGGTCCGCGATGACCCGCCTGATGATTTCGGCCATCTCGTTCTTGATGATCGGCTTCATCACGAATTCCCGGATGCCCATCGCCTTCGCGCTCTCTGACGATATTACTTCGCTGAAGCCCGTGCAGAGGATGACCGGTATGTCCTTCTTTATGGACATCATCCTCTTGGCAAGCTCGATGCCGCTCATGTTCGGCATGGTCTGGTCGGTGATGACGAGATCGAACTTCGCCGGGTCCCTCTGGAACTGTTTCAGCGCCCTGACGCTGTCCTTCTCCGCAACTACCTCGTAGCCGAGCCGCTCCAGCATCTGTTTCCCTATCTCTACCAGGGCCTCTTCGTCATCCACGAAGAGTATGCGTCTCTTCCCTTTTGCCGGCTGCGCGGCAGGCCTCAAATGCTCGTCGGTGGTCGTCGGTTCCGCACCCTTAAGTTTTCTGAAGTAGACTGCGAAGATCGAACCCCTGCCCGGCGCGCTGCTCACGGTGATGGCCCCATGGTGGCTCTTCACTATTCCGTAGACGACCGAAAGGCCCATCCCGGCGCCGCCGGACTCCCTCGTCGTAAAAAACGGCTCGAAAATCCTGTCTTTTATCAGCTCGTCGATCCCCGCACCCGTGTCGCTGACAGACAGCTTCAGATAGGGGCCGGGCTCCATGTCCGGATACGGGGCATCTGCGTGGTCGGACAAGATGAAATCGCTCACCCTCACCTCGAGCACCCCTTTTCCCGCTTTCATCGCCTGCCCGGCATTGGTGCAGAGGTTGATGAGAAGCTGGTGGATCTGCACCGGGTCGGCGAGGATTATCCCTTCGTCCGTATCGACCCTCGGGCGGATCTCGACCGTGGAGGGGAGCAGCGCGCGCATCAGCTTGAGCACCTCCCGCACGATCGGCGCCACCTGCACGGGCTTCTTCTCCTGCTCGCCCTGGCGGCTGAACGTCAGTATCTGCTTCACGAGGTCCCTGCCCCGGTAACCCGCGGTGCGCACGTGCTCAAGGTGCTTCCTCGCACGGTTGCCCTCTTCGAGGTCATCGAGGGCAAGCTCGGTAAAGCCGATCATGGCCGCGAGGATATTATTGAAATCGTGCGCGATGCCGCCCGCGAGGGTGCCAACGGCCTGCATCTTCTGGGCCTGCCTCAGCTCCGCCTCCAGCCCGGCCTGTTGCGTCATATCCCGCTCCACGGCAACGTAGTTGGTGAGCTCGCCCGCGTTGTCCCTGATGGGCGACATGGTCCTCTCCACCTCGTAGGCGCTGCCGTCCTTTTTCCTGTTGGCGAGACGCCCCGTCCAGACGTTGCCTGCTTCGAGCACATGCCACATATCTTCCCAAAAAGCGTCGTGCTCGCTCCCTCTCAGCACGTCAAGCGCGCGTCCCGTAATCTCCTCCCTGCTGTAAAGGCTCACCTTTTCGAAGGCCGGGTTGACGTACTGGACAACCCCCTGCCTGTCGGTGATAATCACGCAGTCGCCGCCCTGCTCTATAGCGGTCGCGAGTCGCGTCCGCTCTTCTTCCGCTTCTTTGTGCTCCCTGATCTCGACCGCGAGTCGCTCATAGGCGGTCCTAAGCTCGGCCGTCCGGTCTTCCACGCGCTTCTCGAGGTCGTCGTGCATGCGCCGCAGCTTCTCTTCTATCTGCTTCCGCTCGGTCACGTCGCGGCCGTTGACAACGATACCGGCGACTTTCGCGTCGTGGAGCAGGTTCCTGCTGATCATCTCGACGGTGCGCCAGCCCCCGTCCTTTCTCTTCAGGGAGGCATCGAGCGTCATGGTGAAGCCCGGTATCCTCCCCGCCTCGACGAACCGCTCGGCCACCGCGTCCCTGCCCGCGGGATGCACGAAATCGAGGAAATTCTTGTTAATCAGGCTTTTCGGACTATAGCCGAGCACGCGTTTCACGGATGGGCCGGCGTAGGTGATAATCCCATCCCCTTTCAGGACGAGCACCATATCGAGCGCATTCTCGATGAGGAGCCTGAAATGTTCCTCCCTCTCCCGCAGGCCCATCTGGGCCTGTTCGCGCTCACGGGCCTCCGTCTTCAACTGCTCGTTGGCGGCCGTCAGCTCCACGGTCCGCTCTTCGACACACTTCTCCAGATCGTCATGCGAGCCGCGCAGGGCTTCCTCGGCCCGCTTGCGGACAGCCATGTCGGTAATTATCAGACAGGTGCCCTCGGTGCCGGCCGTCTGCACCTTCCTGCCCGACACGCATACCGGGAGGAGACTGCCGTCGTGAGCGGCGATGGTAAACTCCCCCTTTC
>PLSJ01000379.1 GCA_003165115.1 Syntrophaceae bacterium
CGGTCCCCGATCCCGTCTCCGGATAGAAGTCGGCGATCTCCCTGGCCGACAGGACACGCGCCTCCTTGTGGATATCGGTCACGTTCAGTTGTATCTGTTCCTGATAGCTCCTCGCCCTCGCCTCGACATACACCACGTCGTTCCGGTCGAAACAGGCCGCGAGCTCGTCGACCCTCTCCCATATCCTCGCCTCTATCGAACCGGTCTTGTCACGTAGGCGGACACTCGCGTATTTCGCGTTGTTCCTGCTGGAATAGATGCCTTTCTTCACCACGAGAAAGAAATCCTTCACGTCGCTATCTTTCTTTATGTCGCTGACAAAGAGCCGCTTCACGGCCGACGCCTCCGACGGATGCATTCATGCCCTTTCATAACGATCCTCCCTTCTCACCCGGTAAGCCGACGCGATGCACGCCTCTTAAAACGCTACGCTTCACGGTCTCCCCGCACTTTTCTCATTTTCTCGAGGAACTCCCCGATCCTCGCCTCGTATCCCCTGTTTTTCGGCTCGTAGTACCTCTTGCCCATCAAGGCTTCGGGGAGATACGCCTGGCTGACCAGGGCGTCATCGTAATCGTGGGGGTAAAGGTAGTTATGGCCGTAGCCGAGGTCTTTCATGAGTCCGGTGGGGGCATTGCGGATGTGTAGGGGGACGGGGTATTCCGGGAGGTTCCGCACGTCGCCGACCGCGTCGTTGTAACCGGTGTAGACGGCGTTGCTCTTCTCGCTGCACGAGAGATAGACACAGACCTGGGCCAGGGCCAGGTAGCCTTCCGGAGCGCCGAGAAAGTTGAACGCCTGCATACCGGCAATGGCCAGCGACAGGGCTCCGGGGTCCGCGTTCCCTACGTCCTCGGACGCAAAACGGACCATGCGCCTCGCGATATAAAGCGGCTCTTCACCCGCCTCTATCATCCTCGCCATCCAGTAGAGCGCGGCGTCGGGATCGGAGCCCCTCATGCTCTTATGGAAGGCGCTTATGAGGTCGTAATGCATCTCCCCTTTCTTGTCATAGACGAGCACCCTCTTCTGGTAGGCCTCCTGCACCGTCTCGTGATCGATCACCGGCCTCAGCGCGTTTCGCCTGGCCGCCATCGTGTGGGAAATCTCCAGGAGGTTGAGCGCCTTGCGCGCGTCGCCGGTGACGAGGGAGGCCATCTCCCGAAGCGCATTCCCCTCCACTTTGGTGGGAGGCGAATTGAGCTCGCTGTCCTGCTGCAAAGCGCGCTCCAGTATAACGAGGATCTCCTCCTCGGTGAGGGGAGAGAGGGTGAGGACTTTCATCCTGGAAAGGAGGGGCGCGACGATCTCGAAGGAAGGGTTCTCCGTTGTCGCCCCGATGAGGATAACGTCCCCCGCTTCCACGTGGGGAAGGAACGTATCCTGCTGGAGCTTGTTAAACCGGTGAAATTCGTCGATAAAAAGGATCGTCTTCCGGAGTTTTGACTTCTGGATGATCTCTTTTACTTCCTTTATACCGATATTGACCGCGCTCAGGGAGACGAAAGGGAGATCGAGGTACTTTCCCATGAGCCATCCCAGGCTGGTCTTCCCCACGCCCGAAGGGCCCCAGAAGATCATGGAAGGTATCTCTTTCTTATCGAGGAGGATCCTCAGGAACTTGCCCTCGCCCAGAAGGTGGTCCTGACCCACGAATTCTTCGAGCCCGGCAGGACGCATCCTGTCGGCAAGCGGCTTCCTCGCCTTTTTTCCAAGGGTCTCGGTTTTGAACAATTCCATGACGGTATTACTATAGCAGCTTGTCAACCGGTGTTCAATACGGGGCGGTACTTCCCCGACCGGGCGGTTTTTGCGGCATGCACCTGTATCTCGGGGTCGCGCGTCCCCGACGTACGAAACGTTGCGCCTCGCCAAGTCCGGAAATGCGAGCCTCATACCAGCCAAAGGCCTGTGCGATGTCCGCTTCAGCCTCCGGTCGGATTATCAGTTGGCGAATCATGCGCGGCTTTTTATGCGGTCTCGCACTACCGACCAGGGAGACCCCGTACCGGGGTCCTTCTGATAAGCATCGAGCCGACGATCGATTTCGGTTTTTTCCTCGTCGGCCAGGATCAGAGCCTCGGGCACCTCGGCAACGCTGTCCCAGATGTCTTGAGCAAGTTGAATACGTTCCGGTATGCTTAAGTCAAGGATGCACATTGTCCGCGGTAGGAACGAGGGTTGTCCGGTGCCTTCGGAACCTTGTCATCCACAAGTGTAACGATATATTTATCATGTCGGATATCGTTACAGTATTGGAAGGCACATATTACCGGTCTCATGATACTCCTGTCCCGGCATTTCCACCCGCATGACGGTCGCACGGGACAACAATGAGGCGGTCATTAGCGGCTTCGGAATAGTGCTTGTGGGCACAATCGGTTGAGACTATTCTGTGACCCCTAATAATAGCACGCGGGTTTTTCGGAGCGTTCCGTCGGGTTCTTTTACGCCATATCCGACGCCACGGCAAAACAGCCCGTTAATATTACACATTTATCATTGGCACACTTCTGGCAAATGTACTGTCCGTAGGCTTATGTAAACCGGACCGCATTCGATGGCCCGGACACACGGGAACAATCACCATATACATGAGGGAGAAGGACCACACAGGTAATAAGGATATGATCTTCTTGACGGAGTGTGTCAAAAGGTCCGGAAGCTTTTAAACAAGGATTACGGGTTGGTGACATGGAACGCAATTCGGCGATCGACTGCATCCGTGTTTTTGCCATTATCTCGGTAATCTTTATGCACGTGGAAGGCATGGGTATACCTTACGCAGTCTTCGCAAAGCTCATAAGCCATTCGGGTCAGTTCGCGGTTGTTTTCTTCATGGTTATCGCAGGGTACCTGTGGGGCAAAAAGATTCGGGCAGGCAACGCGGTAGGCAGCATATATGCCGGCTATACCTGTCGCATCCTGACACTCTTTCTTTTGTGGTCCCTGCTCTACCTCGTTATTCCCAGGAACACCAGGGAAATATCGTATTACCTGCACGCGGTCTCGCACTACGGTGTGCTATCCCTGATAGATGTCCCTTATCGGCGTCTCCTGGGCGTGGTCGAAGAGCAGGGAGGCTCTTTGCGAGGTGCGCTCTATATCTTTTTGACAGGCACAAAATATCACCTGTGGTTCCTCATGGCTCTGGCGTGGGCATCGACGATAACTGCAACAATGGTGAAATGGAAGCGCGAGTCCCTGCTCATGTGGGTCGGGGCCTGTTTTTATGCGTTCGAAGTCCTTTCCCGGCTCCTGTCCGCCGCTTCTCCTGATTTTTCCCTTCCTTTCAACGCGAGGTACGGTCCATTTTTCGGCACGATCTTCTTTGCTCTTGGCTGGCGGCTCTCCTCACGCCGGCGCCCCTTCGGCTTGACGCCGGCTATCGCCTTGCTGTCAGGGGGTTTCGCCCTCCTCGCCGTCGATATACTCGTCATAAGGAATCCGTTCGGTTCCGTGGTTCTGGAACCTTTCCTGGAAACAACGGTCGGGGTCGGTTTTGTATTGCTGGCGTTAGCGAGCCCATCTCTGGGGGGCGGCACCATCCTGGCATCGTTGGGACAATACACTTTGGGCATTTATGTGATGCACCCTCTTTTTATAGACCTTTTCATGCCTTTCGCCCATTACATTCCCCGCGGCGTGAGGGACCTGGCAATTCCGGCCGTGGTATTTCTCTTTTCCGCGCTTGCGGCGATCATTTTGCAGAAAAACAGGGTATTGGGCCGTTTCGTCGCGACCTCGAGAACCAAGGGATTCAACAAGAAAGGATCACCGTTGCCAGGCCATACGCAGCCCGATGAACTCGTTTACGCACCCTGAAATATCGCCGGCATTCCACGGACTATCGACGATTCTTGAGGCTGATGGGTATGCAGATGGTAAAGGTGCTCCCCTCCCCTACCACGCTTTCCACTTCTATCCTTCCGTTGAGACACTGGATGATGCCGTAGCTCACGGGAAGGCCGAGGCCCACCCCCTTGACGGCCTTCTTCGTGCTAAAAAACGGGGTAAAAAGCTTATCCATGTTCTCCGGGGGAATACCGCACCCCGTGTCGCGAACGGCAATCCTCACCTCCTCCTTTTCGAGGCTGGTCCCGATGGTGAGCGTGCCACCCTGTGACATCGCCTGGAAGCCGTTCACAATCACGTTGATCAGCACCTCCTGGAGCTGCGCCGGGTCGGCAATGATCTTCGGCAGGACCCCCAGGTTCTTTTCCACACGCGCCTGCGCCGGGTCGGCATGGACAGCCAGCTCCAGGGCGCGGTCGAGCACTTCATGGACATCGACCTCCTCCAGGTTCGGCGCAGACTGGCTCGAAAAGTCGAGGAGGTTCCGGATCAGCTTCGTGCTGCGCGTGATCTCGAATTCAACCTTTGCGAGATAGTCGAGCAGCAACCTCTCGTCGATCTCTCTCTTGGCCAATTTCTTCCTCATGAGCTGGACATAGATCAACACCCCGCTCAGGGGGTTGTTCACCTCATGGGCAATGGAGGCCGCGAGCTGCCCCATCGAGGCCAGCTTTTCCGCCTCGATCAGCATGGCCTGGCTCTCCTTGAGGCGCTTGTCGTAATCGGTCAGCTCCTTGTAAGCGGCGGTCAGTTTTTCCCTTTCCTTTTGCTCCGCCTCTAACTGGTTGCGCCGTACTGCCACGAGCATTCCAAGTACCATGGCCGAGGCGACGTATATCGACGCCCGGAGCAGGGGGCTGGGATAGGGTGAGATATAAAGGGCACGGGGCAGTACGATAATCAGGAAAGCCAAGGACGCGATCAGGCATCCTTTTATCCTGAACACGAAGGCCGCGTAGATTACGGGGATGAGGAACAGAGTGCGATGGAAGTCGTGGGGACCGCTAAACAAGGTTTCGGTGAAGCTATGACCGGGCGCAATCGTGACGCGTTCGATGTAATAGATCAAAGTGAGTACCGTAAAGGCGAGAACGAGAACCCACAGGCGACCGTTTTGAAGACCGGTTGCCATCCGGCTCCCCGGCAGCCGCTCCATGATCTCGCCGAACGAATCTTTTGACCATCTCATAAGCGCAGTCCTATGTGCCACGACGCAACGCCTTCCCGCGGCAGGCACCACTCCCTACCATTTCTCCTGGCTCAATTTGCACCATAACCACGTAGCCCTTTGCGGGTCCAACCGGCCAACCCAGCTTTCTATCTTCTTGATGTCGCCGCTCGTGAGCGCCTGCTTTTGCTCTCCGGTCAGGTCTCTGTATTCGGCGAGCGTTTGCTGGGGAGACTCTGCCAAACGGGCGAGAAAAGCGCTCTCCTCCGCCGCCCGGTCCAGAACTTTCAAAAGCGCGACTATGCCGGCCTTGGTGGTTGGCCGTTCCATAACGTCGGCCTCTGCCCGCCCGACGTTTTCCGCGACGTATTTCTCAAGCTCGGACATGACAAGCGGCTTCGTCAGATACTCCACCGCCCCGCTTCTCATGGCCCCGACGGCCGATTCCACCGAAGGATACGCGGTGATGATAATGCCTCTCAAGCCGGGGACACGTTGCCTGGCTTCTTTCAGCACGTCGATCCCGCTTATATCCGGCAACTTCAGATCGAGCAGCAGCAGACCGTAATCCTTCTGCCGCACAAGGCCGAGTGCTTCCTCTCCATCGCCCGCAGTTTCCACCTGATAGCCCGAGGCAACGAACCAGTCCCTCAGCGATTCCCGTATGCTGGCTTCGTCATCGACGATCAGTATAGGCTTGGCTTTCAAGCCGACCGGCGTGGGTCCTTCCTGGATCAGCATTTCCAGCCTGGACAAATCGAGGGGTTTTGTAAGGAAATCGACGGCCCCCACTTTCATGGCTTCAACGGCCGTCTTGACCGTCGGGTACGCCGTGATGATGATGCCTCTGAGGCCGGGCTTCCTGAGCCGGGCTTCCCGCAGCACCTGGAGCCCGTCCTTGCCCGGCAGCCTCAAATCGAGCAACACCACATCGAAATCCTTTTCTTCGATCAGCCTGAGCGCTTCATCGCCTTCACGGACAACGTCCACCCGGTAACCGGAATCTGTCAGCCAGTCCTTCAGGGAATCCCTTACGATAGCCTCATCCTCGACGATCAGGATATGCTTCATGTCCTCCCTCCTCTTGTCGATTCGTGTCTATGTCTTTCTCTTGTTTCTTGTTGTTCGGATGGCCGGCTGCCTTCGCCGGGAGCGACTGCGGTAAAGAGACGCACAACCGCGACGGGGCCTCCCCGGAACAGGGCTTCCCACCGTGTTTTGTCTGTTTTCTCAGGGACATCGTCCCGCTCCACGGCATGAAGCAGGTTGTGGAGACGCGAAGAACTGCGCACCGAACGCAACATGCAGCCACCCCCCTCCGGATGCAACGTTGCCGGGCTTTCGGCTCGCCGGACGGTGCGGAAAGGAGACCCTTGCTGCGCATCGATCGCCCCACCGGTCCGGCGGCCCTTCTGTCTGTACTATGTGTTTCTATTCTGACACAACGAAACCCGGTCTGCAAGCAATTTGTTTGCGGACATAAGACAGGCAAGCCTGCGCGGGCGGAAGAGACGCGGGTGGAGGGGTTGTTCCATTCTTTACGCCGGGAAAGAAGAGCGGTGGGGAGCCAACGTCCCGCCGCCATCCTCTGTCTAACGGCGGCCGAAAACCTTCAGAAGCCGCGAAAGAAATCCTTTTCCGCTATCGCCGTTACCGCCCGTCGCACAGCGGCTCGATTCTCTCTGCGCCGTCCGGCTTCGGGCATCGACGTACTCTCTGTATTCCTCCATAAGGAGGTCGCGGTACTCCTGGCGGACGGACGCAAGGATATAGTTCTTTACCGCGAGCCTTTCCACTATCTCTTCCGCCGTTTCCCTGCTCACCTGCCTGCCCTCTTCGTAGACGGCCGCGAGTATCTCGCCGAGGCCCATAACGCCCGCCTGGGTCCCGTCCGGGAAGGTCAACATCCGTAAGCCCGGCGTGGGGGGCACGCAACAATATATTCCTTTGGGAACCTCATCGGACATCCTTCACCTCGCCGTTATTCTGCAACCCCTGTGTCACTTTTTCAGTATCAGTATACCAGAAGCTATGCACGAAAGGCTGGTACGAACCCCATTGCCCCGCTCCGGCAAGCCTACCACAATTCTTTCTTGATAATAGTATCATTAATTGATACTATATGATGTGGGAAAACATGAGCGAACGTTGGAAGCCATATTTAAGGACCCGATACCGTCCAACATTCTCTGGTCTGATATCGAGGCGATGTTGATTGCGTTAAAGGCGGAGATAAGTGAGGGGCGTGGTTCCAGGGTACGAGTGGCATGAGGAGGGGTCCGTGCGGTGTTTCATCGACCACATCCGGAAAAGGAAACCGACAAGGGCGCAGTCAGATCGATGCGCCGGTTTCTACGGGAGGCAGGAGTAAGCCATGATGACCTATAAGGGCTATAGCGCCAAGGTAGACTTTGACGATGAGGCCATGATCTTCCACGGCGAAGTGACCGGCATACGCGATGTCGTCACGTTTCAGGGCAAAACAGTCGACGAATTGAAGAATGCTTTTCATGACTCCGTGGATGACTACCTGGACATGTGCAAATCGCGAGGGGAGGAACCGGAGAAGCCATTCTCAGGGAAGTTTGTGGTAAGGGTATCCCCGGACGTCCACCGCAAAATATACATGGCGGCAAAAAGGGCCGGACAAAGCATCAACGCCTGGCTTAACACGACACTTCAGAAGATCTCGGACGAGCGGCGTTAGAACGTCGTCACAGTTTATCCGGCATCGATCATTAGATGCACTCGATGCCGTCGTCCGGCCGACCCTAGCGAAGAGAGTCCATGACGCGGCTGAGGTCCGCCCTCACCATCGCCTCTATCCTCTCCCCCGCCGCCTCACTGTCCGCCTCGAACCTGAGTACCAGAATAGGCTGCGTGTTCGATGCCCTTACCAGCCCCCACCCGTCCGGCAGGACAATCCGCACTCCGTCGGTATCCACGATGTCGAACTTCTGCCGGTAGTAGTCCGTAATCCTTCTCACCACCTCGAACTTTATCTGCTCGGGGCAATCGACGCGGATTTCCGGGGTCGACCATGTCGCGGGCAGGTCGCTTAAGAACTCGGAAAGCTTCCTGCCGTCCCTGCCGAGGATCTCGATGAGTCTGAGTGAGGCGTAGATGGCGTCGTCGAACCCGAAAAACCTGTCGGCAAAGAACATGTGACCGCTCATCTCTCCACCGAAAAGGGCGCCCGTCTCTTTCATTTTCTGCTTGATGAGCGAATGGCCCGCTTTCCACATGATCGGCCGGCCGCCGCGTGCGGCTATGTCGTCGAAGAGGTGCTTCGAGCACTTCACCTCGGAGACAAAGGCGGCCCCCCGGTGCCGCTCCATAATCTCGCGCGCAAATATGATCATCAGGTAGTCGCCCCAGATCACCCTGCCCTCGTTGTCCACCACGCCGATCCTGTCGGCATCGCCGTCATAGCCTATGCCCAGGTCGGCCTGCGTCGCGAGCACCGTCGCACGCAATTGCTCCAGGTTCTCCTCGACGGTCGGGTCGGGGAAATGGTGGGGAAAGCGGCCGTCCATCTCGCAGAAGAGCGGGGTGACTTCCATACCCATTTCCTCCATCATCGGGACCGCCACGACGCCGCCGGTCCCGTTGCCGGCGTCCACGACAACTTTCAGGCCCCGGTTAATGCCGATATTCTTCCTCAGAAACGCGTAGTAGTCTTCCCTGATGTGCGGATACGGGCTGACGGATCCCGGCCCCGAGACGAAGCGGCCTCCCTCCATGATGTCGGCTATTTCCTGCACCTCTGGGCCGAAAAGCGTGCTTTTGCCGCACGCCACCTTGAAGCCGTTATAATCGGGCGGGTTGTGGCTCCCCGTCACCATGATGCCGCCTTCGACGTCCAGGGTGAAGAGAGAATAATAAAACAGGGGCGTGGGCACAACGCCGAGGTCTATTACAGACAGGCCCCCTTGCGCCATACCCTCCATGACGAGGGCCCCGAACCGGTCTGAGCTGAGCCGGCAGTCCCTTCCGACGGATGCCTTCGTCTTGTCCCTTTCCCGCATATATGTGGCGAAGGCCCGCCCTATGTCCCGCACCAGGTCGTCGCCCAGGTCGCTCCCGACGACTCCCCTGATGTCATACTCCCTGAATATGCTTCTGTTCATCCCGGCCTCCGTGGCAGTGGCGAAATCGCGAATTTCCGTGGGGTGTGAAAGTTTTCTTTGACTTCCCGCGGCGGTCCTAAATATTATATGTGAGCCGACAAAATCTCAAGGGGAAAGAGGAGACATGGAAAAACAATTCATCATAGACGACTGGACGCTCCGGGATTCGTGGCGCCTCTTCCATATCATGGCGGAGTTCGTCGAAGGCTTCGAAAAGCTCTCCGAAGTGCAGCCCGCGATCACCCTGTTCGGCAGCGCGCGGACCAGGGAAGGGGACAAGCTTTACGCGAAGGCGTACGAGCTGGCCCTGACCCTGGGAAAAAACCGGTTCAATCTCATCACCGGAGGGGGGCCGGGCGTCATGGAGGC
>PLSJ01000494.1 GCA_003165115.1 Syntrophaceae bacterium
CGCCCAAGGGCGAGCTCGGTTTTTACCTCATGAGCGACGGGACGAACAAGCCTCACCGCTTCCGCATACGCCCGCCTTCGTTTCTGAACCTCGGGGCGGTGCCGAAGATGATAGAGGGACAGATGGTGGCGGACGTGATCGCGGCCATCGGGAGCGTCGATATCGTCCTCGGCGAGATAGACAGGTAACGGCTTTGTGAGCAGGGAGGCTCCGCGAGCTTGCTCGTGNNCCTTTTTATGAAGGGGAGGCTCCGCGAGCTTGCTCGTGGAGGGGGCGCTGAGCCCCAATGATAGCAAGGAGACGCATGGCAGGCATTCTATTCAGCGCATGGCAGGGAGAAGTGGTGGACAACAGGGGCAAATCGGAGAACGATTACGCCGCCCCTGCGAGGCTCGCCATCCCCGAGGAATTCGCCCACGAGACGATAAGGGCGTTCATGGGCTGGGACGGCCTGGTGCTCCGGGATGCAACCGTCGACGTGGTCGACATGTGCACGCGCTACATCGAGGCGGTCCAGAAGGAGTCGTGCGGCAGGTGCGTCCCCTGCCGTGTGGGTACCCGCATCATCCTGGACGTGATGACGCGGATAAGCGAAGGGCAGGGAAGTGCGGCGGACCTCGAGAAGATCGGGAACCTGGCCGCGTATATCAGGGATGGGTCGAAGTGCCAGATAGGGCAGACCGGCCTCAACCCGCTCCTGACCGCGCTCACCCATTTCAGACCGGCCTTCGTGCGCGCCGTGGATGAAGGGGTGAAGGGCGGCGGCGCCCAATACCGCGTCTCCGTCACCGCGCCGTGCATGAGCGCCTGTCCCACGAAGCTGAAAATACCACGATATATAGAAGAGATCGCGGAAGAAATGCCGTCTGCCTCGCTCGCCACCATCAGGCAGGACACCTGCCTGGCGGGCACCCTCGGCCGGGTCTGCGTGAGGCCCTGCGAGTCGAATTGCAGGCGGGCGAACATGGACGAGCCGATCTCGATCAAATACCTGAAGCGGTTTGCCGCGGACTACGAGCTGGATAAGCAAAAAGAGCGGCCGGTCACAGGACCGCGGGAGACCGTCAAGAAGGTCGCCGTCCTGGGCGCGGGCCCCGCGGGGTTGTCTGTGGCCTACTACCTGAGCCAGATGGGCTACGGCGTCACGATATTCGAGCGATTGGCCGAGCCAGGGGGCATGGCGGCCGTGGGCATCCCCGACTACCGCCTCCCGAGGGCCATACTGGGCGGGGAGGTCGATCTCGTGAGCGATTTGGGCGTGGAGATCAGATACGGCACCGTGGTCGGCAAAGATGTGGCCTTCTCCACGTTAACAAAGGAATTCGACGCCATCTTTATCGGCGTGGGCGCTCACCAGAGCTCGCCCATGGGTGTCGAGGGCGAAGACAAGGGCTATGCCGGCTTCATTTCTGGCGTCAAGTACCTTCTCGACGTCAACATGGGTAAAGACCCTTATCCGCAGGGGAAAAAGGTGGTCGTGGTCGGCGGCGGGAACGTCGCCATGGACTGCGTGCGCTCCTCATTCCGGATCGGGAAGCCCGACGTCAACCTCGTCTACAGAAGGACAAAGGCGGAGATGCCTGCCGACCCCGCCGAGATCCACGACGCAGAGGAAGAAGGCGTGAAGTTCCACTACCTCTGCAACCCGACCCGCATCATCGCGAAAGAGGGCAAGGTGGTTGCCGTCGAATGCATCAGGATGGAGCTGGGCGAGCCCGACAAAAGCGGCAGGAGAAGACCGGTGCCCGTGCCCGGCTCGGAGTTCATGATCGAGACGGACATCCTGATCCCCGCCATAGGCCAGGCAATCGACCTGTCGTTTCTGGACGAGAGCCTCGGGGTGCAGGTGACGAAGTGGCGCAGCGTACTGGTAGACCAGGAGACTTTCGAGACGTCCCGCCCCGGCGTATTTGCCGCCGGTGACTGCGAGACCGGGCCCGACGTATTGGTGCGCGCGTGCGGAAACGGGAAGAAGGCGGCCTATCGGATCGACCAGTACCTGCGGGGTGAGGAGCGCGTGCCTTCCGAGAAAGAGCGCTTCGACGACTTCTTCGCAAAGGTAAAGGTCTACCAAAAGGACGAGGACATAGGCGTAGCGGGCGGAGAAGTGAGGCCGCAGCTCCGCATGATCGACCCCGAGGTGCGGAAATGGACCTTCGACGAGGTGGAGGAAGGGTTCCGGACGGACGAAGCGATCAAGGAAGCCATGAGGTGCCTGCGGTGCTGGCGCATCGGCATGGTGGCGGTGTGATGAGATTATAATGGTACATTTGACGATAGACGGAAAACCGATCGAGACGAACGAAGGCAGGACGATCCTGGAAGCGGCCAGGGAATACGGGATCCATATCCCCACCCTCTGCTACCACGCGAACCTGCTCTCCATCGGCTCGTGCCGCATCTGCCTTGTCGAGGTGGAAGGGTACGCGAACCCCATGGTCTCATGCGCCACCGTGGCGCTTGAAGGCATGTCCGTCACCACCCGGTCTGAGAGACTTGCGTCGATGAGGCGCGATTACCTGAAGCTGATCCTCGCCTATCATCCCCTCGACTGCCCCGTCTGCGACGCGGGTGGGGAATGCGACCTTCAGGACCTGGTCTTCGAGCACGCCATCGAGAAGGCCGACTACACGGTAGCAAGGGAAGAGAGGATCGATACCTACGCGACACCGCTGATAAGGTACTTCGAAAACCGCTGCGTCCTTTGCCTGCGCTGCATCCGCGCGTGCAGGGAGGTATCGGGGCGAGGCGTGCTCGACCTCGTGGGGACCGGCATAGATGCCCGGATGGCGCCCACGAACGCGAAGAACTGCATCTCCTGCGGGGAATGCCTTTCTGTCTGTCCCGTGGGCGCGCTCACCGAGAACCTGAGCCCCGTGAAGGCAAGGCTGTGGCAGGTAGAGCGCCATTTCACCACGTGTCCCCATTGCGGCTTCGGCTGCACCTTCGCCCTCGACGTGACGGCAGGCGGGTACGTCACGGACGTGATCCAGGACGTGAAAAACATGCCGAACCGCGGCTCGCTGTGCGTCATGGGCAGGTTCGGTTACGACTTCGTCAACCATGAGGCGCGCATTCATACCGCGACGAGCAAGGGGGCCGAGGTCACACTTGCCGACGCCGTCTCCGTTGCGGCCGAGCGCATGTCCGCCCTCGACAGGGAAGGGAAGACCCTGGGGTTTGTCGTCTCTCCAAGGGCCACGAACGAAGAGATATTCTTGCTCGGGGAGATCGCCGGCCGCCTCAAGAACGTCCTGTTCGCCACCTCCGGCTTCTACCATACGGGCAGGGTGATGACGGCGTACCAACGCACGGGCCTCTCCTACCCGTACGACTACGACCGGCTCCTCGATGCCGACCTGATCGTCGTGGCGGGGGCCAACCTGCTCTCGAATAACCATCTGCTGGGCGACAGGGTGCGGGACGCCTACAAGCTGCGGGGCAGCAGGATCTTGGTGGTCGACCCCGGCCCGAACGCCCTTTCACCCATCGCGGACGCCCATCTGAAGGTCCTTCCCGGCAGCGACGGCGCCCTCTTCGACGCCCTGAGCGCGACCCTCGCGAAAGGCTCGACCGGCGAAGTGCCCGTTGCGGTCTGCGAGACGTGCGGCATCGCGCCGCCTGAGTTCGAGCGCGCAAGCAAGCTCGTCGGGCGGGCGGCCAACATCGCCGTCATCTTCGGCTCCGGGATATCCGCGTCCGATGAGAGCCTGACCGGCCTCCTCAAGTTCTGCGCCGCCTCCGGGGCGGACAAGAAGGGACTCGTCATGCCCGTGGCAAGGGCGGCCAACGCGGTCGGCGCTGCCTCCATCCTCGGCTCCACTGTCGCGCCGGATGAGCTTCTCGCAAACCCGGACGTCTCGGGCGTCTTCTTCTATGAGGAAGACCCCTTCCACTACATGAGCGCAGATCAGGTCACGGACCGCCTTCAGGGAAAGAAGTTCGTCCTCGTTGCCGATGCCCTTCCTTCCGCGGCCATGGGCCGCGCCGACCTCGTCGTGCCCACCGGCGTCTTCACCGAGAAAGAGGGGACGTTCTTCGCGGGCGACGGCGCCTTGAGAAGGCTCTCACAGGTGGTCGGCTGCGAGAGCACCGGGTATCCGGGGTTCGCCTTCCTTTCCGCGCTGCTCGTCAGCCTCGGCGGCGCGTCCTACGGCGCACCCCATGACGTGACCGCTCATTTGCGGGAAAAGGGCTTGATCCGCACCGTCAACGGCCGCGAAGAGATGGGCGCACGCGACACCGGAGCGCCTGTATCGGCCCCGCCACCCGGCAAGACCCCCCTGCCCCGCGGCGGCTACATTCTTATGGTGAGGGATGTCTTCAGCAACCATCACCTGGCGGGCAGCGAGGTCTATTCGACAGGCGTATCGACCGTCTATCGCCATCCGGGCTATCCCGTCTCCGAAGACAAGCTCTTCATGTCGCCGGCCGACGCGGCGGTCATTGGCCTCGCGGAAGGCGACGTGGTCCGGGTCGCGTCGAAAAACGGGTCACTCCACAAGCCCCTCTCCATAAAAGAGGGCCTGAGACCCGGCGTGCTCGAATATATCGTGTTCAGGGACCGCACCGAGGTACTCGGCTTAATTCCGGCCCCGGCGAAATGGATCGAGGTAGAGGTGGCGAAAGGCTAAAGATGATGGATACCCTCTTTTTTCTCATAGAAGCCCTCGTCAAGACCATCGTCGTCATCGCGGTCGCCATGGGCTTTGTCGCCTACCTGACCCTGGCGGAGAGAAAGATACTGGGCAGGCTCCAGGTCCGGTTCGGGCCGAACAGGGTCGGTCCGTACGGGCTCCTCCAGCCTATCGCGGACGGCATAAAGTCCTTCACGAAGGAAGATATCATACCGGCCAACGCGGACAAACCACTCTTTGTCCTCGCGCCCATGATCGCCCTTTTCGCCGCCCTCTCCATGTTCGCGGTCATCCCCTTCGGCGGCACGGTCCACCTCTTCGGACGCGCCGTCAAGCTGGTCATCGGGGATATCGATATAGGTCTGCTCTACGTCTTTGCCTTCGCCACCCTGGGAGAGTACGGCATCGTCCTGGGAGGATGGTCTTCGGGCAATAAATACGGCGTCCTCGGGTCTTTAAGGGCCGCAGCCCAGATGATCAGCTACGAGGTCGCCCTCGGCCTCATCTGTATGGGCACGATCGTCCTCGCGGGCTCCTTAAGGCTCACCGACATCGTCGAGGCGCAATCGCACATGTGGTTCGTAGTCTACCAGCCCCTCACGTTCCTCCTCTACCTGGTGGCGGGCCTCGCCGAGATCAACAGGACGCCCTTCGACATGCCGGAGGCGGAGAGCGAGCTGGCATGCGGCTTCAACATCGAGTACAGCAGCATGAAATTCGCCCTGTTCTTCATGGCGGAATATGCGCACATGGTAGTCATCGCGGCGCTCGCCACGACGCTTTTCCTGGGCGGCTGGCTCGGACCTTATTCCTCGTCGGTCCCCGGCCTCGGCCCCTTGTGGTTCTTTATCAAGGTGTGCGTGCTGGTGTTCTTTTTCATCTGGGAGAGGGGCACGTTCCCACGGCTCCGGTACGACCAGATCATGCAGTTCGGCTGGAAGGTGCTCTTCCCGCTCGCCCTGGCGAATACGGTCGTCACGGCGCTCGTGGTGGCATTGAGGTAGATGAGCATATGATTATACCCCTTCTGAAAGGTCTTCGTCTGACGCTGTCGCGGTTCTTCTCGCGGCCCATCACGATCCAGTACCCGGAAGAGAAGCGCACGCCTCCGCCCCGGTGGAGGGGTATGCACTATTTCCGGGCTGACGACGCCGGCAATACCACCTGCGTTGCCTGCGGCCTCTGCGTCGCCGTCTGCCCCTCCCGGTGCATCTCCCTGGAGATAGGCGAGCGGGAGGACGGGCAGAGGTACCCCAGGCACTACGAGATAGACGAGTTGAGGTGCATTTTCTGCGGGTACTGCCAGGAGGCGTGTCCGGTCAACGCCATCAAGCTGGGGAGCGGCTACGAATACGTGAAGTACGACAGGTCAGATTTCATCCTGACCACGGAAAAGCTGCTCGCCATGTACGAGGGGAAGGAATGAGCGACTTCGGTTTTATCACTCCCTTGTTCCAGTGGGCCGTTTTCCTCATCGCCGCCCTCATCGCGCTCTTCGGTGCGATCATGATGGTGACGCGGCGGAACCCTATCCATGGCGCCCTTTGGCTGATCGTGGCCTTTTTCTCCCTGGCCGTCATCTATTTGACTCTCAATGCACAGTTCATCGCGGTGGCCCAGGTCGTCGTCTACGCGGGCGCCATCATGATGCTCATCATCTTCGTCATCATGCTGATTCACGTGGAAACCGAATTTCTCGTAAAGAGGAAGCTGTCCGGGCCGAAGATCATCGGCGCGTTCATCACGGTAATCCTCTTTCTGGAGGTCGCGGCGGCCGTCCTTTCCCTGGGAGGCAGGACAGCCGGGGCGACGACGGGGACGGCCCTGACGGGCAGCGTGGCCGAGGTGGGGAACGCCCTTTACGGAAAATACCTCTTCCCCTTCGAGATCGCCTCCATCCTGCTGTTGATCGGCATCGTCGGGGCCGTGGTGCTTGCCCGGCGGGGGAAGGATTAGGAGAGCCTATGCTGCACGGTATACCGACGAGCTACTACTTCGCGCTTTCCGGCGCCCTTTTCACCATAGGGGCCGTCGGTGTCATCACCAGGCGGAACGCGATCATCGTTTTCATGTGCATCGAGCTCATGCTGAACGCGGCCAACCTGAACTTCATNNATGTGCATCGAGCTCATGCTGAACGGCGTCAATCTGACTTTCATATCGGCGGGAAACATGCTCAATTCGATAGACGGCATGATCTTCGTCTTTTTTATCATGACGGTGGCGGCCGCGGAGGCCACGATAGGACTCGCCATATTCGTGCTCCTTTTCAGGCTTAAAGGGACCATCAACGTGGACGAGATCAATGTGCTCAAGGGTTAGGTGATGGCTGATTATATCTGGCTCATACCGGTATTTCCCGCAATCGGCTTCCTTGTCAACGGCTTCTTCGGGCGCAAGCTGCCGAGGGGCCTTGTCTCGTGGATCGCCTGCCTCGCCCTGCTCGGCTCTTTCGAGGTCTCGGCCCTTGTCATCATCGAGTTCCTGA
>PLSJ01000311.1 GCA_003165115.1 Syntrophaceae bacterium
GCCGTGATTACCGGTTTATTGTCCCGTGCGTCCGCCACTTGTCAATCAGGGTTTCGACCCCAATATTATAATGAACGGATATTTGCGGGAGAAGTGACCCATGACCTTTCTGAAACAATGCGTGCTGGGACTATTACTGGTGTTCGGGTTGAGCATTGCCGCATGTAGCGGTGCGGGATGCAAAACCGATGAACCCCCGATTTACCCGGACCCCGGAAAGCCGGCCGCTGAACCTCATAGGGGAATACAAGAGTGAGTCAATTACTGAAGAGGCGTGCGCCCGAGTGGTAGACTAACCGGAAGATGCGTCTGGCTAGGTGTTGTCGATAATCGATCCTTCTCTCGTCCTTTCCTGAAACAAACGAAAAGAGTCATTCTCCCAAAGTGCTTCCTTTTCCGCGGCAATCAGCAGGACGCAAAAAAAGGGCAGAGCCATTCCTGACCCTGCCCACGACTTCCAGTGAATAACGCTTACTTCTTGAACCTTCTCCTTATTGCCGTAAGACCGACGAGGCCGGGACCGAAGAGGAGGAGGGACGCCGGAATAGGCACAGGGGCAGGACTTTGTCCCTGGGCGTAGAGCGTCGCATTGGTCAAACTTAATGAATCACTACCCCCACTGCCAATCTGCCCGATGGTGTAGTCGATCGTAACCTGATTAAACGTGATGGCCGATAGACTATCCGGCGGATATAGGACGACGCCGGCGACCAATTGATCTTGAGTTAGTATTATCGTTCCTGCGTACGACGCTACCAGCGTACCATTGTAATAAAACGTCGTCGTTGCTTGAGTTTGAGTGTTGTAACCCGAGCTATTGTTGCCGTAGAGGCCGAGGTCCAACCATGAGTTATACGCGCCAATCTTTGTTGTGTATGCGCTGGCGAGCGTGATTGTCGCGTTGACCACATCTCCCTGATAGGCTGTAAAACCGCTCCCGAGTCCGTCTAGGTTCACCGACCAATTGTCGTAGACAGTGGAACCGAAGGTGAAACTGCCTGAATTATACGTGGCCGGATTATCGGCGAGGGCGAGATTGTACGTTGCTGCCTGTGCTTGCCCCATCGCAAGAAAGAGTACAGCAGCCGCTACCACACTTTTCATCAAAGCTTTCATGATCATGTCGGTCTCCTTGCGCTGCATGAATAATCTTCCGCCGTACCGTCGCGGATAGTTTGGCTCTTTAAGATCGTATTCAATGTTATACTGAGAATAACGAACGGTCAAGAAAAATCGTACAGGTTCTGGAAAAATAAATTCCCCCCCTTCACATGGTAATTCTTGGTTCCTGCCAGTTCATGAAACCAACTCTTCGTGTTTTTGAGAACCGCTAGGTCGCGGCCTGCTTCCTGTTCCCGCTACTCTCACGTTTCTTCCTTTGATGCGACAGTTGAAACGGTGAAAGAGAGAGAGAAAGAGAAAGGGCAGGGCCATTTCTGGCCCTGCCCATAATACTTAGGTGAATAACGTCTATTTCTTGAACCTTCTTCTTATTGCCGCAAGACCTGCGAGACCGGGGGCGAGCAGGAGCACTGAAGGCGGGGCGGGAACGGGAGTCGCCAGATAGCCATGCTCCACACCACTAGCGGTAATGCAGAACCCGACAATAGCGCCCCCGTCGTTAATGCCTGTGGCAATGCTCGATAAAGCGGCGGGCTCCAGGAGGGTAAAGGCCCCTCCGGCAGTCAGGGAAAAGGCATGATACTGCCGATCCCTTTTTCACTGGACGCCTCCCCTACAAGGTAGCTTTATCCGGCGGTTCGCCGGTCTTGCTGATGCTTCCGACCCACTCTCGCGGACGGATTGGCTCTTTCAGATTGCCTCTATGCTATACCGAGCATCACAAAGGTGTCAAGAGAAAACGAAAGGGTCGGGGAAGAAAAGTCCTGACGCTTTTATAAGGCATTCCTCACGCCGCCGAGACGTTCGTGCGCGTTGACTTGTGCACTGAATAACCCACCCGCGCGGCCGGAGAGATTTACGTGAGGACCCGGACACGCCCGGCGACCGTGCCGGGCGCGAAATTAACCCGGCCGCCCCCGCTTCCACTCCTCGACATTATTGTCGAAATGCTCTATACTTCTCCTGACCTTTTTGTCATGATGGACAGGCCCGGCGCCCGGCGAGGGCGGCGAAGAGGGTGCGGGCGGCGGGTGTGCGGGCATATCGAGCGAATGGCACTACTATTGCTAGAGAGCTATAAGGAGGACCTCCCCCATGAACAACATCGCTTCAGCTACCCCTGCCGGCAGGTTGGGGCAGTCGGTAAACCCTTGAGCATCGTGCTCCAACACCGGTAACGGATAATCTGTGACAATGCGCCTCTTCTTGGTTCTCTGCGCCCTGTTCCTTTTTGCCTCCCCTCTCTGTGCCCAGCAATCGTACCGTGAGTTCGAGAGGGAGCTCAACCTTTCCGCGTACCAAAGGGCGCAGGTGGACAACATCAAGCGGAGATATATGAACGAGTGGCGGGCCCTCAACGACGAGTCGGCGCGGAAACGGCTCGAGCTGCAGGAAATGGACCGGAGCCGGCCGGCCCAGAGGCAGAGGGCGGAAAAGCTGAGAAGGGACCTGGGCCAGATAGAGGCTTCAAGACAGCGCCTGTTCCGCAGCTACCGTGGAGAGGTGGGGACGGTTTTCAACAACGAGCAGAGGGGGCAGTTCAACAGGTTTACCGAGCAGGAGAACAGGCGGGCCGCGAGTCCCATGGCCCCGCAAGCGAGGCAGCGGTTTTATGGAAGATAGGAAACTTATTTTCCCCCTCCTCCTCTTCGGCATATTCTTCGTCCTCATCGGCATTACCGGCTTTTTTCAAATCGCCATCACGAAAAGGAACATGGAGGGGCTGCTGCTCGACCAGGCCGAGACGCTGTTCCAGAGCGTCGCGAGAGAGATAGAGATGGACATGGAATATCTCATCCTCATCGAGAAGTCCCCCTCAATCATTACCCCCAACTTCCTCAACGTCATGGCCTATGACGAGGCCATCGTCGACGACCTCTACGGAAGGTTCGGCAAGGCAAAGGGGCCGGAGCAGGCCGGCTCGTCCCTCAAGAACGTCTTTATCACCGATAAGTACGGGAAAGAAGTGCTGCGAAAGGGGTCCATAAAAGTCGATAGGGCTCAGGTCAACCTGCTTCTCAAGAAAGACAGGCAGACGGTCATAAGGATGCCCAACGACAGGGACCGCAGCCTCTTCATGGGGATAAAAACGGCCGACAGGCTCCTGTTTTTCGATTTGAGCCTGGAGGAGCTCGAAAACCTCCGGAAGATCTACATCATGAAGACGATCATCGAGAACGAGGCGAAAAAGCTGAATATCGCCGATATCGTCATTTACGACGGCTCGGGAAACATTTACCTCGGCTCGGACAAGAAGTCGAAGAACGTATTCAGCATCCTGAAGCCCCTGGATTCCCGCTATTTCCCCAACTACTCCATGGAGATATTCGTCTCCAACAGGCTCGCGAGCGACACCATCAAGAGGACGAGCGAGAATTTCATCATGCTGTTGCTTTTCCTCGTCCTGGGCGGCGCCGGGGGAATTTACCTGATATTCCGGCTCGAAAGAAAGCACGCGGTCAGGCTGAACGAGATGGAGAAGGACATGGTCATGAAAGAGAGGCTGGTCTCCCTCGGGAAACTGGCTTCCGGCATGGCCCACGAAATACGAAATCCCCTCAATGCCATCGGTATCTCCATACAGCGATTGAAANNGAGCTGCTGCGGGTCAACCGGATCGTGGAGGAGTTCCTCCTTTCCACGAAGGCCGGTCAGAGCATGGAGCCGCATAACCTGCGCGCGGTGATCGAGGAAGTCGTCACCATGCTGAGGGAAAAGGCGGACCGGCTGGGCGTGGTGATCCACAATGAGACCGCAGGGCAGGTCCTCGTCGAATTTCAGAAAGAGAGGATGAAGCAGGTCCTCTACAACTTGATCATGAACGGTATCGAAGCCATGGGCAAGGGGGGGAGCATCCTCATATCGACCTCGCTCAACAGCCACCACGTCCGGGTCTTCATAAAGGACACGGGGCCGGGGATCAGAAGAGAGGACCTCCCGAAGGTCTTCGAGTACTACTACACCACAAANNACATGATCGTGAAAGACCATGGGGGGGACATACAGGTCCAGAGCGAGGGGGGGAAGGGCACCACGTTCGTGATCACCTTACCATCCAAAAAGGGGCCGTGATATGGAAAGAATGGGTATTTTGATCGTTGAAGACGAAGACACCCAGCGGGACCTGCTGGAGGGCCTGCTGAACAAGGAAGGCTACGCCGCCACGGGCGCAGGCAACGGGGAGAGCGCGCTCCAGCTCGTGAAGGACCACACCTTCGAAATAGTGCTCCTCGACTATAAGCTGCCCGACACGGACGGGCTGACCGTGCTCAAAAAGCTCAAGGAAATGAACCCGGAGATACAGGTCATCATGATCACCGCCTTCGGCAGCATCGAGAACGCGGTCGAGGCCCTCAAGGCAGGCGCCTTCGAATACCTGACCAAGCCGATAGATCTCGACGACCTCTTCTTCAAGATAAAGAAAGTGGAGGAGCGTCTCCACCTCATCCATGAAAACCTGGTGCTGAAGGAAGCACTGAAAGACAGGATGAAGTCGGAAAACATGGTCTACGCCAGCGAAAAGATGCACGAGATCGTGAGTCTCATCGTGAGGGTGGCGAAAACGGATTCGACGTGCATGGTGAGCGGCGAAAGCGGCGTCGGCAAAGAGATCGTGGCCAACCTGATCCACGAATTGAGCGAGAGGAAGAACCAGGCCCTCGTGAAGGTCAACTGCTCCGCCATTCCCGAAACGCTCCTCGAAAGCGAGCTTTTCGGCTATGAGCGGGGCGCGTTCACAGGGGCATACCAGAAGAAGCTGGGGAAGTTCGAGCTGGCCACCAAGGGGACCATCTTCCTCGACGAGATCGGTGACGTGCCCCTTTCCCTGCAGCCCAAGCTGCTCCGCGTGCTCCAGGAGAGGGAGATAGAAAGGCTCGGCGGCCTCTATCCCATAAAGGTCGATGTCCGCATAGTGGCGGCGACCAACAGGAACCTCGATGAAGAGGTAAAGCAGGGCCGGTTCAGGGAAGACCTCTTCTACCGCCTGAACATCGTGCAGATAGAGATCCCGCCCCTGAGGGAGAGAAAGGAAGATATCCCTCTTTTTCTCGATTTCTTCCTGAAGAAATTTAACCAGAGACACAGGAAGAACGTGAAGGGATACGCGAGGGAGGCACGTGACGCCCTCATCAAGCATGACTATCCCGGAAACGTGAGAGAGCTCGAGAACATCGTGGAACGCGCCATCGTCCTGGCAAGGGGAGAATACATCACGCGGGAAGACCTCTCCATGTTCAACACGACGGAGCCGCTGTCCGCCGACGGCAGCATGAAGCAGGTGGTCGAATCGATGGAGAAGAGGATGATCACCGAAGCCCTCGTCTCCGCCAACTGGGTGCAGACAAAAGCCGCGGAAGCGATCGGCATCAGCGAAAGGATGTTAAGATATAAGATGAAGAAGTTAGGCGTCGCGAAAGACGAGTGAAGGCGGGCGTTCGTCGCCCGCGTTGACAGCACACGCTCACGGACTTATATTCGTCACGTTCATGTCCATCGACGCGATTATCGCACAGTACGGCTATCTTGCGTTGTTCGTGGGGGTCTTCTTCGAGGGGGAGACGATCCTGATCGTCGCGTCGTTTGCCGCGCATCAAGGGTACCTGAAACTGGAATGGGTCATCCTGACCGCCTTCCTGGGATCGATGGCGGGCGACGAGTTCTACTTCTTCCTGGGACGGCTGAAGGGCAGGGCCTACCTGCGGAAGCGCCCGCTGTGGCAGTTGCGGGCCAAGAGGGTGCAGGGACTCCTTGAGCGCCATCACCGGCTGATCATCGTCGGCTTTCGCTTCCTGAGCGGCCTTCGTACCGTCATCCCTCTCAGCCTGGGGATGAGCGACATAAAAGTCTCACAGTTTATCTTTTTCAATACCATAGGGGCTTTTGCCTGGTCGGTCGTGATCGGGCTGTCCGGTTTCCTCTTCGGCGCCGCCCTCGACGTGCTGCTGGCCAACATCAGGAGGTACGAATGGCACATCATGGCAGCCATTCTGGCCATCGGCGTGCTCGTCTGGATCATACTTTACGTGAAGAAGCGGAAGCTGAAAAGGATAGCGCTCGCCCGTCTGGCCGGGGAAAGGGGGACATCACCGGAGGCCACGTTCGCTGACGTGGAAGGTCTCCGCCAGGGCGAACAGGGCGCACCGCCGGCGCCGCATGCGAACAGGAGGGGAACATGAAGCGGGGCATGATCGCACTACTCGTCTCGATATCTTTTTGTCTTCTTTCTTTTCATGTTTCGGCCAAGGAGGGACCGATGAACATATCCAGTCCGGCTTTCGCGGAAAACGGCAAGATCCCGAAGGGCTTCACCTGCGACGGAGAAGACACGAGTCCGCCCCTGACCATCAGCGATGTCCCCGAAGGCACGGCGTCTCTCGCGCTGATCGTCGACGACCCCGACGCGCCGGGGGGCACGTGGGTCCATTGGGTCGTGTGGCACATCGACCCAGGCGCGCGGGAGATAAAAGCCGGCTCGGCGCCCACGGGCGCGGTGCAGGGCGTCAACAGCTTCAGAAAAAACAATTACGGCGGGCCCTGTCCCCCGTCCGGCAGCCACCGGTACTTCTTCAAGCTGTACGCCCTGGACGCGGCCCCAAGCCTCGACCCGAAGGCGACAAAGGCGGACCTGGAAAAGGCGATGAAGGGACACGTGCTGGCCGAGGCAAAAACGATGGGCAGATACAGATAGGGGAGGAAGCGTCCGGGCCGTCCCCGGGATGCGCTTCTTGCCGGTGCCCGTCCCGCTATGTCTTGCCCTGGCTTTCGACGGAGAAGACAGGCTCTTCCACGGATTCGCTCCTGCACATGGGGCATCTGCCCGGCTTTTTCAGCCTGCCCCTCTTGCGGAAGACAAAGCCGCACCTCGTGCATCGGGCCGGCACCACGACGAGCCTGTAGAAGCCCTTGTTCATGGTTTTGCGGATGTGCTCCAGGTGTTCGTAGACGTCCTTTTCCGGGATCCTCAGCTCGTTCGACAGCTCCCTGCCCATGAGCGGCCCTTCTTTCAGGAGCGTGACTATCCTTCGCCGGAGCGTCTCATACCTCTCCGCGGGGACAACGGGTTCCTTTCTTCTGTTGAGCCTGACCATCAGCCTCTCGTCGCGATGCCATAAGACATTACCATAAATTGTAAGGGCTGACAGCCCGACATTCACCATCCCGGACCCATACGGGAGCGGGGGTACTTTGGCTTACGGGGCAGGCCCTTGCGGCCGTCCGGCACCGACCTTATATTAGACAACAACGTTACCGATCCCGCATCGGTCCACGGAAGGAGGAAGATATGGCAGAAGTCAAATGGCTCAGGGACATGGAGGCCGCTCTCTCCCTCGCTCAATCGGAAGGGAAGCCCATACTGCTCGATTTCTTTAACCCAAACTGAATAGGCTGCAAGCAGATGGGTGCGGTTACGTACCCTGACAGCCGCGTCGCGGAGTTCATCAATAACCGCATGATACCGGTCCAAATGTTGTATGACGCCCAGCCTTACGCGTCGGATTACAACGTCAAGTGGACTCCCACCATTATCACCCTCGACCAGAACGGAAAGGAACACCATCGGATCGTGGGCTTCCTGCCGCCCGACGAGTTTATCCCCGGATTGCTGCTCGGGACGGCCAAGATGAATTTCGACCGGGATGAGCTCGATGACGCCATGGCCGATCTCGAAAAGATCGTCAACAACTATCCGAAAAGCGCTGCAACGCCCGAGGCCGTGTATCTCCGGGGTGTCACCCAGTATAAGAACACGCACAGTCCCGAGCCCCTCAAGGAGGCATTCGAGCAACTGAGGCGCGAATACCCGTCGAGCGAATGGGCGAAGAGGGCCACGCCCTACAGCCTGCTTTAGAGAAAGCCCGCGAAAGAGACGAGACAGGCGGCCCCTTCCGGGGAATGGAAACCATCCCCGTAAAGGGCCGCCTCCTTGTCGCGGCCGGCCTTTACTTTGCCCCCCTGAAGCCCGTATAACTAAGGCGCCCAGGAATTGTCCCGATGAACGACCTGGAGCTTGCCATCATCGATATGGAAACAACAGGAATCAGCGCCGTCCGCGACCGGATCATAGAGGTGGCGGTCCTGCGGATAAGCGGAGGGGAGTTGGCCGAGTAGTCTTCGACGCTCGTCAACCCGGAGAGGACCATCCCCCGTTACATAGAGCGCCTGACCGGCATCACGAACGAGGAGCTCCGCGACGCGCCTGCTTTTGTTATCGCAGGCGCAACCTGGACAGCATTATCACGCGGTTCGACCTGGGATGCGCGAATCGCCACCGCGCGATCGGCGACGCCCTGGCGTTGTGGTAATTCCTGCGGATCGTCAGGACAACGACGGAGGCGAAAAGGCTGAGTGAGGCGTTGACTAATTGCCGCCTTTCACTATAATTAGGAGTATCGAGCCGTCAGACATTCCAGGAGGGGTATGCATATGCAGATAAGATGGTACGGACACGCGGCGTTCAGGATCACCACCGCACCCGGTGTGCGCATTATTATCGACCCGTATGAATCGGGCGGCTTTGACGGCGCCGTCTCGTATGCACCCATCACGGACCCGGCCGACATCGTGCTCGTCAGTCACGACCACGGCGATCACAACTATACGGCCGCACTCGCCGGCACCTATACCGAGGTGCGCAAGGAGGGCGCCTACGATATCCGCGGCGTCCGGATAAGGGCCATACCGACCTTCCACGACACGTCCCAGGGCAGCGAAAGGGGGCGAAACCTGATATTCGTCATAGAGGCGGACGGGTTGAGACTGGTCCACCTCGGCGACCTCGGCCACCTGCTCGACCGGGACCTGCTCACGCAGATAGGAAAGACGGACGTGCTCATGCTCCCCGTGGGAGGGTACTTCACCATCGACGCGGAAGCGGCGACACGGATCGTGAACGACATAAGACCCGTCATCGTCATCCCCATGCACTTCAAGACGGAAAAGGTCGGGTTCCCCATCGCGGAGATAGGCGAGTTCACGAAGGGCAAGGAGCGAGTCAGGTCTATCGACGGCCACGACATCGAGGTAACGAAGGAAAGCCTGCCGGGAAAGCCGGAGATCGTTCTGCTCAGGCACGCCAGGTAGCATGGCCGAGAAACTGCGGGTGCTCTTCGACGAAACGGATATCCGGGAGGCCGTGAAAAGGCTCGCGGCGGCCATCTCGAAAGACTTCGACGGCGAGGAGATCGTCTTCGTGCCGATCCTGAAGGGCTCCTTCATATTCGCCTCCGACCTCGTGCGGCAGATAGAAGGCCCCGTTATCATAGACTTCGTCAGGGCCGCTTCCTACGGCTGCCGCACCACCACGTGCGGAGAGGTAACCCTGACCAAGGACCTGGAAACGGACATCAGCGGCAGGAACGTCATTATCGTCGAGGATATAATCGATTCGGGGCTTACCCTCCGTTCGATCCGCGATATCTTCCTCGCGAGGAATCCGCGGTCGCTCAAGATCTGCGCCCTCGTGGACAAGAGGGCACGAAGGGAAATCGAGATCGAGGGTGATTACGTCGGTTTCACCATCGACGACGGCTTCATCGTGGGATACGGCATCGATTACGCGGAGCTTTACCGGAACCTCCCCGCGATCTTCGTGAGGGAAGAAGAGTAGGGCCCATTTTTCGGCCGAGGCGATTTTTGACGCAGAGCGCGAAATCCGCGTTCGGCCCGCACCGGAGCGTACCGTGGTACGTGAGGATGCGGGGCGCGCGCGATGACAAAGCTATGCGCAAAAAGCGCCCCGGCCGCGCCTCTTTCGGATTCATCGTTGAAATGCACTGCCACTTGTTCTAAGCTATGAGGAATACGAAGGAGGTAGCTTGGCATGGAGATCGTGCACACGTCGCAGAGCAGGTTGGAGCAGGTGGATTTTGATGACCTTGGCTTCGGCCGCTTCTTCTCGGACCATATGTTCATGGCCGATTATCGGAACGGGGCCTGGCTTTCTCCCAGGATAGTACCCTTCGGGAACATCGAGGTCCCGCCCAGCCTCTGCTCTCTTCATTACGGACAGGCAATTTTCGAGGGACTCAAGGCCTTTCGGTCCACAGCCGGGGAGATCGCCCTTTTCCGTCCGGAGAAACACCAGGAGCGGTTCAACCGGTCCGGCAACAGGCTCTGTATTCCACCCCTGAGCAAAGAGCTCTTTATGGACGCGGTCGTGGAGCTGTGCCGGGTCGACAGGGAGTGGGTACCGAGGAAGCAGGGATCATCCCTCTACATCCGGCCGTTCATTTTTGCTTCCGACAGCTTTCTGGGCGTCCACGCGGCCGAGACCTATCTCTTCATGGTCATCACTTCGCCGGTGGCCGCCTACTACAAGGAAGGGCTCAACCCCGTGAAGCTCCTCACTTCCGGTGAATACGCGCGGGCCGTGAGAGGCGGCCTGGGGGAAGCCAAGACACCCGCGAATTATGCGGCGTCGCTCCTGCCCGCGGAAAGGGCCCAGCAGCAAGGGTTTACTCAGGTGCTCTGGCTCGACGCCATCGAAAGGAAGTACATCGAGGAAGTGGGGACCATGAACATCATGTTCCTCATCGACGGAGAGCTCGTCACCCCGCCGCTGGACGGCTCCATCCTGGGCGGCATCACCCGCTACACCGTGTTGGAGCTGGCCGCGCATTGGGGGGTACCGGTAAAGGAAAAGAGGATCACCATCGACGAAGTGCTGGCGAAGGCCAAAAGCGGCGGTCTCCAGGAAGCTTTCGGGACGGGCACGGCGGCGGTTATTTCCCCCGTCGGGTGGATCCGTCACGGAGACGACCTGGTCACCATAAATGAAGGCCGCATAGGGTCGTTCTCTCAAAAACTCTACGACGAGATCACCGGGATACAATACGGGGAGAGACCCGACACCTTCGGATGGCGCTATCCCGTGCCGGCATAGGGACTCGACAAAAAGAAACGCGCATACAGCGAAAGGAGACGACATGGAAGACAGGGAACGGCTGAGGGTTGTACTGAAGCACCTCATCGAGCACAACGAGGGCCATGCAGAGGATTACAAAAGATGGATCGACCTCGCGAAGAACGCGGGGATGGATACCGTGGCGGGGCTCATCGGGGAAGCGAACGACCACGCGGAAAAGGCGAGCGGGGCCCTCAGGAAGGCCCTCGACCTTACCGACTGAAAGGACCTGCTCTTAAGGGAGGTGGCGCCTCACCGTCACCTTCTCGCCCTTATCTATGCCCAGGTCACGGGCCAGGCTCCCCTTGAAAAGACCGAACTCCAGGTATCCCGAGCTGCCCACGAGACACGTATGCCTGGCCTCGTAATAGCTGCGGCTCAAGGCATCGAACGCAAGGGTTGACATCTCGATCGTGAATAAGCGACCGGCCACGAAATCGTTGAACACATCGAAAGAAATAGTGGAAATCGCGTTACCGAAACGGTCGAAGCGGACGATCCTGCCCTCCATCGTCTCATGGTCTATGATGGGGAAGAGGCCGTCAAGCACCACGGGCCGGGCGTATACGGGACCGAACTCCGACGGGCCGGTCCCGGCCGACAGGTGCGCCGCCGCCGGGGCGAAGACGTCGCGGCCGTGGAACGTGCCGCTCAATGACGCCCCCATAAACCTTTTGTTCGCGATCTCGTAGGCCCTTGCCTCCCCGCCTGCGAAAAGCAGGCTGAAAATCCCGTTGTCGGGTCCGACGAACAGGTGGCCGTCTTTTGTCACGATCAACGCCTTTCGCGCGCTTCCCACCGTCGGGTCCACCACGCAGAGATGGACGGTACCTTTGGGGAAGTGGGGGAAGTATTCACCGATGAGGAAAGAGGCCTCTTCCACGTCCTGCGGGCCTACCTCGTGCGTGATGTCGACGATGTGCAGATGCGGGTTGATGCCGAGCATGACCCCTTTCATCACGCCCACGTAGGGGTCGCGGCCGCCGAAATCAGTGAGAACCGTTATGATGTTCACGCTTGCCGGGAGCGAAGAGCATTTTTATATACTTGCCGAAGGGTTTTTCCAGTACCCCTTTTTCGGTGATGATGTAGGTGATCAGCCGCGCCGGGGTGATATCGAAGCCGTAATACTTGGCCGTCACGTCCGCGGAGGTGACGAGCCGCCCGTTCACGTACTTCACCTCTTTGCCGTCGCGTTCTTCGATGCTGATCTCGTCCCCGTTCTTGATGCTCTCGTCAAAAGAGGACAGCGGGGCCGCCACGTAAAAGGGGACCTCGTTGTCGTGGGCCGCCAGCGCGATCATGTACGTACCCACCTTGTTCGCCACGTCGCCGTTCCGCGCCACCCGGTCCGCCCCCACGATGACCCGGTCGACTATGCCCTGCTGGCACAAGAGGCCGGCATGGTTATCGGGAACGAGGGTGACGTCTATCCCCTGCTCCCTCAGCTCCCATACCGTGAGGCGGGCGCCCTGGAAATAGGGCCTTGTCTCGGTGGCGATCACCTGGAGCGACTTCCCCGTTTCCCACGCGGCCTTTATCACGCCAAGGGCCGTGCCGTAGCCTCCCGTGGCAAGGGCGCCGGCATTGCAATGGGTAAGAATGGTGTCGCCGTCGTCGATGAGCTCGGCCCCGTAGTGGGAGAGCTGGCGATTATGCTCCACGTCCTCGACGTGCATATCGATCGCGCCTTGCAGCATGGCCTCCAGGAGTCCGTCCTGCCCCTCGAACTCTTTGTACGTGTTCCTCATCCTCCTGAGCGCCCAAAACAGGTTGACGGCAGTGGGCCTCGTCTCTTTGAGGCGGCGGCAGATCCTCTCCATATCGCTCTCTTTCACGCGGCCCCGTGATTTCATTATCTCCTGCAGACCCACCACCATGCCGTAGGCCGCGACGAGGCCGATCAGGGGGGCGCCTCTCACCGCCATGTCCTTTATCGCCTTTGCCACGTCCTTCACGGTCGCGCACCGTATGTAGGTTTCCTTGAACGGCAGGAGCCGCTGGTCGAGCACGTACAGGGCGTCGTCTTTCCAGTAGATGTGTTCGCTCATCAGCGTTTCAGCCTGTCGGCCAGGAGCTCGTTCAGCAGCTTCGGGTTGGCCTTGCCTTTGGTCTCTTTCATGACCTGGCCGACAAAAAAGCCGAGCAGCCGCTCTTTGCCGCCCCTGAATTCCCCGACCTCTTTCGGAAAGCGGGCGACAACGCCGTCGATCGTCTCCTTGAGCGCGTCGGCGTCCGTAATCTGCACCAGCCCCCTCTCCCTGATATACACACCCGGCGCCGCCCCCAGCCGGTAGACCTCGGGGAAGATTTCCTTGCCTATCTTGCCGCTGATCACCTCGTCTTTTATGAGCGTCAACAGCTCGGCGAGATGCGCCGGCCGGAAAGGAGACTGCGACGGCGACGTGTTGCTGTTGTTCAATTCCCTCAAAAGCTCGCTCATGATCCAGTTGCTTACCGCCTTCGGCTCAGGGTACAGTGCGACGGTCTCTTCGAAGTATGAGGCCAGCGCCCTGTCGCCCGTCAGGATTTCCACGTCATACCGGGGAAGGCCGTACTCGCTCAAAAAGCGGTCCATTTTTTGTACGGGCAGCTCGGGCAGCTCCCTTCTTATCTGTTCTTCCCACGCTTCGTCGACGATCAGGGGCACGAGGTCGGGCTCCGGAAAATACCGGTAATCGTGCGCCTCTTCCTTGCCCCTCATCGAGTATGTCACTCCTTCATCCACGTTGAAGAGCCTCGTCTCCTGGACCACCTCGCCCCCGCTCGCGATCACCTCGGTCTGCCTCTCGATCTCGTAGGCGAGGGCCCTTTCGATAGACCGGAAGGAATTGAGGTTTTTCAGCTCCGACCTGGTGCCGAGCTTCTCGTCGCCCACTTTCCTGACCGATACGTTCGCATCGCACCGGAAGCTTCCCTCCTCCATATTGCCGTCGCAGATATCGAGGTAAATGAGCACGTCCCTCAGCATCTTCAGGTAGGAAACCGCCTCTTCGGGGCTGGCCAGGTCCGGCTCGCTCACGATTTCGAGGAGCGGCACGCTCGACCTGTTGAAGTCGACAAGGCTGTACGTACTCGTCTCTATCGCCCCTTCATGGACCAGTTTCCCGGCATCCTCTTCCATGTGGATCCTTTTTATCCTGATCTGTTTTTTCTGTCCCTTCGGGAAGATGTCCAGGTACCCTTCCTCGCACAGGGGCTCCTCGTATTGAGAAATCTGGTAACCCTTGGGCAGGTCGGGATAGTAATAGTTCTTGCGGGCAAAAATACTTTTTCGCTTCACCGTGCAGTTTGTCGCGAGGCCCGCCCTTATCGCAAAATCGACCACCTTCTTGTTGAGCACGGGCAGCGCCCCCGGCAGGCCCATGCAGACCGGGCACGTGTGGCTGTTCGGCTCCGCGCCGAATTCGGTCGAGCTGCTGCAGAAGATCTTGCTTCTTGTGAGGAGGTGAGCGTGCACCTCAAGTCCGATCACTCCTTCGAACGTATCCGGCATAAGGCTCCTTTTCTCACCGGGGACCCCCGGTGTCTCGCGCGTAAGCGTTCTTTCGCGTCCTTCTCTCTGTATCCATTTTGCCACAACTTACGGGGTTTCGCAAGGGTATCCGGAAAGAATCAGGGACAAAAGCACGTGGAAACCGCTCTTTGGGTGAGACCCTACGGCACCCTTCCCGGAGAACGAAAATGCCGGAAGCGAGAAAACGCTTCCGGCATTCAAAGTTCGATCCTCATGCTGTGTGCTAAAGAGGGATGTCCTCGTCTCCGCCCTCGGGCACAAAATCATCGTCCGGGCGTCCCTGGGATGCGCCGCTTCTCCTCTCGTCACCGGGAGAACCGGAGCCTCCGAGCATCTGCATGCTCGTTGCCACTATCTCAAAGGTCTTTCTCTTTATCCCGTCCCTTCCCTCGTATTCCCTGCTCTGGATCTTTCCCTCCACGTAAACGAGCTTGCCTTTTTTCAGGTATTCGCCCGATATCTCTCCAAGCTTGCGCCATGCCACTATGCGGTGCCATTCCGTCTGCTCGGCCTTGCTGCCGTCTTTGTTCTTCCATGTTTCCGTGGTCGCGATCCTGAACGTCGCAACCGGCGTTCCGTCCGCGGTATACCGCATCTCCGGGTCTGCGCCGAGCCTCCCGATAAGGATCACCTTATTCACATAGGACATCTTCTTCCTCCACTTGATAGGGGACCCGCTTCACTCCCCCTTCTTGTTCCTCACCCGTGACGGCGGCCCCGATACCTCCGGGAAACCATGATCACATGCTAACGTATGCCATGAGAAAAGTCAATTCAGGGCAAACGCATTTGGACTATACACCGTCACTGGACGGAACCTTCAAGTATCTTGCCGAGATAGTCAATATCCCACCCGGCCCTGAGACGTTTGGTCTTGATGCTCCTTCTTTTTGAGTTCTCTTGTCTCAAGAGATTAAGCG
>PLSJ01000458.1 GCA_003165115.1 Syntrophaceae bacterium
AGCAATCGTCCAAACACATCGTCCGCATCATCGGCGCCATCGACGAGATCGCCTTCCAGACCAACCTCCTGGCCCTCAATGCGGCGATAGAGGCGGCCCGCGCGGGAGAGCACGGCAAGGGCTTCGCGGTCGTCGCATCGGAAGTGAGGAAGCTCGCGGAAAGGAGCCAGACCGCCGCGGGTGAGATCAGCAAGCTTTCCGCATCGAGTGTGGAAGTGGCGGAAAAAGCCGGGGAGCTTCTGGGCAAGCTGGTCCCCGACATAAAGAAGACGGCCGAGCTGGTACAGGAGATCACGGCCGCGAGCGGCGAGCAGAATACGGGCGCCGAGCAGGTGAACAAGGCCATCCAGCAGCTCGATCAGGTTATCCAGCAGAACGCGGGCGCCGCCGAGGAAATGTCTTCCATGGCGGAAGAGCTGTCGTCCCAGGCAGAGCAGCTCCAGACCTCGATCTCGTTCTTCAAGCTGAAGCACGAAGGGCTGAAAGAGCACCACGACGCGGCAAGGCAGCGCAGGCCCGTGGGCAGGTCCGCGGTAAAGGCAAAAGTCCCCGTCGCGAAAGCAAAGCCGGCCGAGGGGATTGCGCTGGTGATGGAAGAGGCCGGCAACGGGGGGGACCCCGAGTTCGAACGGTACTGAAAAGTCCTGAAGCGGCCGGCTTTTCGATCTTCCGGCAAGAGGAGGCAACGAAATGGTAACAGGAATAACCGGGACGGAACAATACCTGACCTTCAGGCTGGCGGACGAAGTCTTTGCGGTGGAGGTCGGCAGGGTGAGGGAGATACTCGATTATACGCCGGTCACGAAGGTGCCGCGAACCCCCGGCTTCATGCGCGGAGTCATCAATGTCAGGGGGAGCGTGGTGCCCGTCCTCGATCTGCGTCTCAAGTTCGGGATGGAGAAGACGGAGCAATCCGTGGACACGTGTATTATCGTCCTCGAGGTTACCTTTGAGGAGGAAGTCATCACCCTCGGCGCCCTCGCCGATTCCGTGCAGGAGGTCATCGAGCTTGAACCCGGCCTGATCGAACCCGCCCCGCGCCTGGGTGGTCTCATCAGGACAGAGTTCATCAAGGGCATGGGAAAGCGGGAAAACGCCTTCATCATGATCCTCGACATAGACAAGGTCTTCTCTCTCGACGAGCTGGAGGCCCTACAGGGGCCGGGGACCGAACAGGCGGTTGCCTGAAATCGGAAGAAACGATAGGACGTCACATGGAACGCAGGGCGGAGAAAGAGAGGAATCCCGAACGTGAGGGTCTCAACGAGAAAGACTTTCTCCGCCTGAGTCGATTCATTGAATCGACAACCGGCATAAAAGTGCCGGCGTCAAAGAAGACCATGCTGGAGGCGCGGCTTCAAAAGCGCCTCCGGTTCCTCGGCCTGCCTTCCCTCGACGGCTACTGCGCGTATCTCTTCAGCGAAAAGGGCTTGCGGGACGAATCGATCCGGTTGATCGACGCGGTGGCGACGAACAAGACCGATTTCTTCAGAGAGCCGGAGCATTTCGCCTACCTGGCCGATTCTGTCCTGCCCGAGTTGGTACGCCTTTACGGCATCGGTGTGCGGAAGGCGCTGCGGGTCTGGAGCGCCGGCTGCTCGACCGGCGAAGAAGTCTATACCCTCGCAATGGTGCTCGGTGAATGTGCCGCCGCCTGCCCCGGCTTCTCTTTCTCGGTGCTTGGGACCGATATCTCGACGAAGGCGCTGGAGATTGCACGGGCCGGTGTCTACGAGGAGGAAAGCGCGGAACCGATACCCCTGGCTTTGAGGAAGCGATACCTCCTTCGGGCGAAGGAGGGCACCCTCATCAAGGTGGCCCCGGAAACGAGAAGAACGGTCGATTTCCGGCGCCTGAACCTCATGGATGACGAGTACGGCGTGCGTGAGATGCACGTGATCTTCTGCCGGAACGTCATTATTTACTTTACCCGCCACACGCAGATTATGCTCTTGCGGCGGCTCTGCCGGTGCCTCGCGCCGGGCGGCTATATATTCACGGGCCATTCGGAAACGCTTCAGGGCATGGGGTTGCCGCTGACGCCCGTGGCGGCCGCCACATACAGGAAAACGGACGAATATCCGTAAGAAACCGGTGTGCCCTTGAAAAGGGCACACGTCCTATTCCCGACAGTCGGGACACTTGTCGTAGGATCCTTCCGGCAAACCGGCCTGCCTGCACATAAAGGCGAGCTGCCTTTCGGGCGCCCAGTGGCGGCCGCAGGCCGAACATTGCTTCAGCTTAAACTCCATCGTGACGTGGGGCATGGTAATGACCCGTGTGTCGCCCTCATCCTTCACGGTGATGGCCCCGGTGGGACAGATAAAGGCGCAGGAGCCGCACGCGATGCACGATTCCGAGAACGTCTCGAAGGGTGTCGCCACCTTGCGCTCGACGCCGCGGTTGACAAGGCTGATGGCCGAGGTCCCCACGGTATCCTGGCAGACGCGCGTGCACAGGGCGCACAGGATGCACTTATTGTTTCCCTGCTCCGGCTTGAAGCTGCTCTCTTCCACGCCATATTTTGCGGCCAGGCCCCTGATTACGTCCGAATCCGGACACCGGGCCAGGAGGAGGTCGAGGACCGTCCTGCGCACGCTGTCCACCCTGGGCGTGCTCGTCCTGACGACGAGCCCTTCCTCCACAGGATAGAGACACGACACGACGAGCCTTTCCCGCCCGTGCCGCTCGATGGACACGATGCAGAGACGGCAGGCCCCGTATGCGGGCAAGCCCTCGTGAAAGCAGAGGGTCGGTATGTGTATCTTATTGTCCCGGGCCGTTTCAAGCACCGTTCGTCCGGCTTTCGCCTGTAATTTCCTTCCGTCTATCGTCAGATTAACCATTATCGTACCTTCACTCTACTCTTATTGCGTCCGTGCGGCACGCGTCGAAACAGGCCCCGCACTTGATGCACTTCGTCTGGTCGAGGATCACCGGCTCTTTTTTGCCTGTCAGGGTGATGGCCTTCGACGAACATGCCTTCACGCACAAGGCGCACCCGTTGCACTTCTTCTTGTCGATCTGGTAACTGATCAGACCCTTGCATACGTGGGCGGGGCAAATTTTATCCTTGATGTGCGCATCGAACTCGTCGCGGAAGTACCGCAACGCGCTCATGACCGGGTTGGCCGCCGTCGTGCCGAGGGCGCACAGCGCGCCGTCCGACAACGTGGCGGCGAGCCGCTCCAGCAGCTCGATATCCCGCTCGGTGCCCCGGGCGCTCACGATATCGTCGAGGACCTCCCCCATGCGCTTGAGTCCTTCCCTGCAGGGCACGCATTTACCGCACGACTCGCCCTCGAGGAAATGGATGAAGTAGCGGGCGATATCGACCATACACGTGTCCTCGTCCATGACGATCATGGCCCCCGACCCCATCATGGAGCCGGCGCGGGTCAGCTCGTCGAAGTCGACGGGCAAATCGAGCATGCTCTCCGGCAGGCAGCCGCCGGAAGGACCGCCGGT
>PLSJ01000468.1 GCA_003165115.1 Syntrophaceae bacterium
AGACCGGCTCGAAGATGTTGCCGAGGCCGAAACCTATCTCAAAAACTATGGGGACGCGCGCTATGATAGTGCTCGGTATCTACCGGGAGAAAACGTTTTCTCCCGGTAGGGTCGACGACGATGCCAAAATCATGGACATGACCCTGGCTGCCCTGGCGTCAAGGGGTCGGTCGGTTCGGGCCCTTCGCNNCCATGGCCGAATCGACACAAACCCTTGCCAGACTGGAAGAGTGGCAGGAAGGCGGCACGAGGGTCATTAACGCCGTCCCATCGGTGAAGAACTGCCTCCGCAGCGCTTTGTTCAGGCTGCTTCCGGAGGCCGGCCTCCCGGTCCCGGAGGGCGCGGTGCTCTCGGTCGACAAGGTATCCGCCGTCTGCTCATTCCACGGATCCAAACGGTACTGGCTGAAACGCGGGGACGTCCACTCCGTCAATCCCGGGGACGTGGTGAAGGTCTCTACCCGGGAAGAGACCATGCACGCCCTCGACCATTTCAGGAAGAGCGGGATAGGGCAGGTGCTCGTCCAGGAACACGTGGACGGGGAGTCCGTTAAATTCTATGCAACAGCCGGCTCCCGCTTCTTTAAGGCGTTCTGCTTTTCCCGAAACAGGGAAGATATCACCGACCGGATGACACGACTCAGGACGCTGGCCGACCGCGCGGGATACGCGGCCGGACTCGAGATATTCGGGGGCGATGCGATCGCCACACCCGATGGGCAGGTTTTCCTCATCGACCTGAATGATTGGCCAAGCTTCGCGTCATGCCGGGATAGCGCTGCTCAGCATATCGCGGCATACGTGTCAGACAGCCTGGGGTGAGGTTCAATGGGCTGCGATACCATGTCTTCGGCAGGCGTGCCCATCCGCGAAATACCCCGTAAAGAAACATCATCTTCGCAGATGCCGGTGACGGAGCCAGGCCCATGAGGAAATTTCACCTCTTCATGATCGCCCTCGGGGTATTTCTTTTTGCCTTTCTCGTCTACGCCGTCGGTCCGGCGTCGCTATGGCGGAAGCTGGCGATTCTCGGCTGGGGCCTCGTGCCCCTCACGCTGCTCGAGGGCCTGACAGAGGTCTTCCATGCGCAAGGATGGCGCCATTGTCTTTCCGGCTCGCACCGGTCTCTCTCCTTTGCAAGGGTGTTCTCGATCCGCCTCGCCGGTTCTTCGATCAATCACCTCACTCCCACCGCCGGTTTCGGAGGTGAAGTGACAAAGGGCTTTCTCCTCGCATCCGACCGGATGGGCGCACAGGCGGCCGCTTCGGTGATCGTCGATAAGCTTTCCCAGGCGTTGGCCCAGCTTCTCTTCGTGGTAGGGGGCTCGTGCGCGGTGCTCTGGAAGATCACTCTGCCCCATACCTTGTGGGTTGCACTGATCACGGGCACGCTGCTCCTCCTGGCAGGGGTTATCGGCTTCTTTATCGTGCAAAAATATGGAAAGCTGGGCGCCGTCGTGAGATGGGCCGTCGCCCACCGTCTGGGGGGCTCCGGGCTGAGGAAAGCGGCCCTCCACATGACGCAGGTGGATGACGCGCTCCAGCTCTTTTACCGGGTCCATCCTCTCGACCTCCCCCTTTCCATTCTGTGGCACATCATGGCATTGGCGTGGAGCATCGTTCCGGCCTATTGCTTCCTGATGTTCCTCACCGGCCGGCCATCCTTGTCGGTTGCGACGGCGATAATCTGCCTGGGGACGTGGTTCAATCTGGTGACGTTTGCGATCCCTGTCGATTTCGGGGTACAGGAGACGGCCCGGGTGATCGTCTTCACCGTTCTTGGCTTCCATTCGGCTACGGGGCTTACCTATGGCGTCGCGCTCCGCTTCGAGCAGCTTTTCTGGGCGGGTATAGGTCTTGCCGTTTATGGCATGCTCGTCGCAAGGATGAAAGAAAGGAAGACGCTCCCGGCGGGCGAGGCGACGAGTCAAGACAAGGAGGCCGTATGGAAACAGCTATAAGGCGGTTTTTGGCCGGGTTGAAAAGGGCGGGAGCCGGGCCCGCGGTCACCGCCGTCGTCTGCGCCGTGCTGATTTTTTCGCTGCATGGAGCGGCTGCCGGGCAGACGGGCGCGGAGAGAACGGTGCTCGGCCTCTCGCAGGTGATCACCATGGCCATCGGAGCGAGTCCCGAAATGGCGGAAAAACGCAGCGAAGCCGCTTCGGCGAGGAGCGACCTCGCCCAGGCACAGGCGGGCTATTATCCACAGGTAGATACGACGGCCCTCATGGGACCGGTAAACGATGCCCGCCGGCCCGAGGTCGTGGGCAACCGGATCATCGACCCAACGTCGAGCTTCTGGGCCATCGGCGTCTTCGGCAGGTTGAACCTCACCATGACCCAGCCCCTCTATACCTTCGGGAAGATATCCAACCGGCGCGACGCCGCCGCCCACGGGGTCGTCGCACGCGAGGTGGGACAGGTCCAGACAAGCAACGAGATCGCCCTGCGGGTAAAAGAGCTGTACTATGCCCTCGTCCTCTCCAGGGCCGCGATCGAGGCGGCCCGCGAGGCGGCCGGCTTCTTCGATGAGGCGAGGTCGCACATGCAGCGTCTCCTCGAAGCCGGCTCTTCCAACGTGGTCGAGAGCGAACTCTACCGCGTCGACGCCTACCGCGCGGACATCGTCAGGGGGAAGGCCGAGGCGGAGAAGGGAGCGAATATCTCGTACTTCGCCCTCAAATCCCTCATGGGGCTGCCGCCGGACAAGGACTTCGAGCCGGCGGACAAGACGCTTCTCTTCAAACCCGAGGAGATGGACAGGCCGGAGGCCTACATACACAAGGCGTTGGCCGAACGTCCGGAGTTCAAGCAGCTGGAGCTGGGCCTGGCAGCCCAGAGATCGCTCGTAGAGGCAACCAGGGCCGACAGGTACCCGTCCTTCTTTGCGGCCCTGGCGGGGTCGTTCGCCGGGGCGCCGGGGCGGGAGACGCTCCACAACCCCTATATCCCGGACGATTTCAACCACGTCATCGCCGGCGTCGTAACGGGAGTGAACTGGCACTTCGATTTTGGCATAATGAAGGCCCGTGTCGAGAAAGAGAGGGCCGAATATGAGCGTCTTTCCCACACGAAGGCAAAAGCGGAGCTTAATATCCCCATACAGGTGATAAAGTCTTACCAGGACGTGAGGCAGTGGAAGGTGGCGGTGGAGGCATACCAGACCGCAGCCACCGCATCCAGGAAATGGATCGTTGCCGCTCTTACCAGCTTCGATATGGGCACGGGCGCCGCGGACGACCTGCTGAGAGGCATCGAACGCTACGGTCAGAACCGGGGCAAGTACCTGGAGGCCCTCTTCAACTACAACCTGTCGCTGGCCCAGCTTGAATACGCCATGGGGGTAAGGAGCTGGTGAAGAGAAACAGGCGCCACCGCATGCGGAGATGGCTGCAGATGCTCGTGGCGCAACAGGTTTCACATCCCCTGGCGGTGGTCGCCTTCTGGGTTGTCCTCGCCGTGGTTTCCGTGCTTTTCACCGTCGCACATCTCGGGTTTCATACGAGCCAGCGGTCCCTCATTTCACCGGGCAATCGGCTGATGCAGCTTCTTGAAAAGGCCGAGCGTTTTTCGGAGCTGGAAGCCTTCGTGGTCGCCATCGAGAACCACGATACGCGCAGGTCTCTCGAATTTGCCCGTCAGCTCGCGTCAAGGCTGGATCGGGACCACGAGCGTTACGCACAGGTCTTCTATCGGGTCGATCCTGCCCTTTTACGGCCGTGGGCCCTCCTCTACCTGGGGGAGAAAGACCTGACCAGCCTGCGCGATAATCTCAGCGAGAATGCTTCTCTTATTCGGGACGTTGCCTGCTCGCCCGGCCTTCCGACCTTCTTCGAGGCAATCAACGACCAAATGGCCGGCCATATGGTGGGCGAGCTTTTCACGGGCTTTCTCGATACGGACGAAAAAGTGGTGAAAGCGAGCCCCATGGATCTCGGGTTCCTGATCGGAATCCTGCGCCAGATGAAAAGAGGGATAGAAGGCTCTTCGGCTTTTGTCTCGCCCTGGCGCTCGTTGTTCAACGTGGCGAACGAGACAGAACAGGGATATTTCTGGACCGAGGGCAAGAGATATCTTCTCATCTTCGTAGAACCGGTGAAAGGGAACGAACACCAGGCGTTGACGGAGCTCAGGGAGAGCATAGCGTCGCTAAAGACGGGTATGCCCGAAGTCAGTGCAGGCGTAACGGGACAAAAAGCCCTGGATGAGGACGAAAAGAACCTCGCCTTCAAGGACATCGGCCTCGCGACGATCCTCTCGCTCATCGGGCTCGCCGCCCTGCTTATCATCTTCTGGCGCGGGATCAGGCGGGCGCTCCTCACGGTGGCCGTCCTCGTCATAGCCCTCTGCCTCACCTTCGGTCTTACCACGCTGTTCATCGGTCATCTCAATCTCCTTTCCGTGACGTTTGCTCCCATGCTCCTCGGCTTGGGGATCGATTATGCCATACACTGGTTTGCCCGCTACAGCGAGGTGCGCCGGCACCGCTCCGCGTCGACAGGAAACGCCCTCGCCGTCACGATGGACAAGGTAGGCCCGGCGATTATTCTCGCGGGCCTGTGCGCCTCCCTTTCATTTTTTCCCCTGGTCCTTACAGGGTTCAAAGGGTTGTCGGAGCTTGGCCTTATCTGCGCCATGGGCCTCGCCGTCACGACAGCGGCCACCCTTTGTCTCCTGCCGGCCCTTATCCTGCTCATGGGCGGGTTCCGGATTGGGGTGATAAGAGGGGCCGCGACCGACGAGGCCAGGCCCCTCCTGAAGACGACCGGACGTCGCGCGCTTTTTCTCATGGGCGTTGCGGTCTGCGTTTCGGGCCTTTCCCTCTGGGGGGCGCTCAAGGTGCGGTTCGACCTGAACATGCTGCATCTTCAGTCAAAGAGCGCCGAGTCCGTGATCTGGGAAAACAAGCTGATCGAAGGCACCAGGCACGCGAGCATCTATGGTGTTCTCTTCGCCCACTCGTTTCAGGAGATCGACGAGAAGACGCGAGCCGTCGAGGGGCTCTCCACCGTGTCCGAGGTGAGCAGCATCAAGGACGTGCTTCCAAAGGACCAGGAGCGTAAGGTCCTCCTTCTCAGGGAGATGAAGCCGCTCCTCGGAGGGGTCAGGGCCATTCCGATCCCGTCGGACCACGTCGACGTGGAGCGTTTGGGCAAGGTGTTCTCACGGATCCGCTTCAAGATGGTCGACTCCGCCTCTCCCGAGTTGGGCGCGCCGAAGGGGCTTCAGGCGCAGATGCGGGAGACAGGCAGGCTTATCGATGCGATCAAGGACGATTTCCGCGTTATCGAGAGGCAGAGGTTACTTGCCGGTCTTAAACGGTTCGAAGCCAGGATGTTCGTCGACCTGAACGACAAGCTTTCCCTGCTCTATGAAAACATGGATGCGAAGCCCCTCACGATCCAGGACCTGCCCAAAGCGTTGCGTGACCGCTTTGTCGGCCCCGACAATCTCTACCTGCTCCGTATCTTTCCCGCCGGCAATGTATGGGACCCGGAGTTTCTCGCGAAATTTGTCCGGGAGCTGAGGTCGGCCGACCCCGACGTCACCGGCGACCCGGTGACGCTCTACGTATTTACGAAGGCCTTCCGCGACGCCGTGATAAAGGCGGCCCTCTACGCCGTGGTCTTCATCGTCATCTTTCTCGCGTTCGCGCTGCGCAGTCCGGTCTCGGTCCTTGCCGCCCTTGCGCCGCTCGTCATGGGAACGCTCTGGACCCTTGGTTTGATGCACGTTTTCGGCATCGACCTGAACCTCGCCAATACGATTTTTATGCCCCTCATCGTGGGAGCGGGTGTCGAATACGGGATCATTATTGTCCAGCGGTGGAGGCAGAGCACCCACCAGGCGGCATTCAGCCTCCCCGTGAGCACCGGCATGGGCGTGGTCCTCGCCGGGCTCTCGACGACGGTCGGCTTTTGCAGCCTGACCATATCCGGGCACCAGGGCATCCATTCGCTGGGCCTGCTCACGACCATCGGGAGCCTTTGCGTCCTCGGGGCGGCGGTCTTTTTCCTGCCTGCTTTTCTGCGTGTGACGGCGATCATGCGGACCTGGAAGGAGTTGAACCGGATGGAAGCCAGGAAGGGCGAAACGACAAGCTCTTCCCAGAGAAGGAGAAATAAGGGGGAACCATGAAACGAAGAGTAGCCTTGCTGCTTGGTCCGGCGTGCCTGTGGGCGGTCCTTTTTCAGACGGCGATGGCGGTGGCCGGAGCGCCGACCGAGGCGGTAAGGGGAATGCTTGACGCGGTAATGGTCATCCAATCGGACCCGGCGCTGCAAGGCCAGGAATCACGCGCCACGAGGAGGGCAGAGATCAAAAAGGTGATCCTCGGGAATTTCAATTTCGATGAGATGGCACGGGCGACCCTGGGTCAGTACTGGAACACCCTTAACGAGTCGAGACGGTCGGAATTCAAATCGGTCTTCCAGGACCTCTTTCTCGACTCATATTCAAGACTGGTGCTCGACTTTATGAGGAAAGAGAAGATCGTGTACGTGGGAGAAGACGCCGCGCAGGGTGGGACGCTCGTAAAGACCCTCATGCAGCGCACCAACGAAGAGATACCGGTCGATTATTATCTCATGAAGGGGGAAAGCGGATTAAAAGTCAGGGACGTGTCGATAGACGGCGTGAGCATCGTGGGAAATTACCGGACTAGTTTTTCCCGCATCATAAAACAGGAATCCTACGAAAGCCTCCTGAAAAAAATGAAGCTCCAGCGGCAGACCATGGAGAAAAACTAAGGAACGTCACCCGGCGGCGGCGAGACGGAAAACAGACGAAGCACTCAAACCGGGCTTACTTTTGTCCGCTGCCGCTCTTGCGTGACTTTACTTGGCCCGTTCCTTGACGACGGTTTTTTTTGCCCGGACCGCACCCGATGGCGTCGTGTCTTTCGGCGTCTCTTTCTCCTTGCCGCTCGGGGTTTTCCCGCTCGCTCTCTTGACCGGCTCCGGGGCAGGCGCCGCTTTCCGGGGCTNNCGGGGCTCCGCCTTCTTCTCCTTGGCCGCGTGCCTCGCCTTTACAATCCCTTCCGCCTCGCACCAATGCTCCTTGTCTTTCCCGTGCTCTCTTCCGTCCCTCACAAAAATCTCGTACGCGACTATCGCTATCTCATCGTTCAGATCCATGGAACCCCCTACAGCGTTTTGTCGATCTCGCAAAATATTTTTTTTGCTGTTGCCAACTTTACAATCTAACCATTCTTTTCGCATTTGTCCAAACATGTCCAGGGCCGGTCCCGTTTCGGTCCCGCCGCTCTCCTTGACGTTATTTGTGCAAATCCGCTACAATAGGTATATTTCTCGCAAAGTTCGGGACAACAGAAGGAGACCGCACATGGAGAAGAGATATCTGCTCGCACCCGGCCCCACCGCCATACCGCCGGAAGTGCTCCTGAAAATGGCCGAGCCCATGATCCATCACCGTAATCCGCTTTTCGAGGAGATCGTGCAGGAGGTGAGGGATGACCTGAAATACGTGTTCGGCACGAAGAGCGAGGTGCTTCTCTTCACCTCCTCCGGTACAGGGGCCATGGAGAGCGCGGTCACCAATCTGCTCTCTCCGGGCGACAGGGCGGTCTGCATAAGGAGCGGAAAATTCGGTGAGCGCTGGGCCGAGATATGCAAGGCCTATGGCGTCGAGCCGATCAACATAGATGT
>PLSJ01000321.1 GCA_003165115.1 Syntrophaceae bacterium
GTCTTTCCACGAACTCGACGTACATGGCGCGGGAATAGCCGAGGACCATGACGAAGGCGAAGACCGTATGGGTCGAACCGTCGGCTTCCTCGATCTGGAAGTCTCCCCAATCGACCTGCGCCTGGAAGGCCGGCTCCGTCTCGAACCGGATGTAGGCGATCCTGGTCTTCTCGCCTTTTATCTCCCGCACGGTCTCCTTCATCGTCGAGTAGCTTCGCTTGTACCCCATGCGGACGAGCTTGTCGAAGATCCACGTAGCCTGATAATCATCCTCATCGAGATAGGCGTCGATCATCGGCCGGTACTGATCCAGGACGCTTTCTTTCCTTTTCTTCTTATGGTACTCGGGGAGAGAAGCGCTTTCGAGATGGCGCTTCACCGTCTTCCGGTGAAGACCCGTGATCTTCGCGATTCTCCTGACGCTTAATCCGTCCCGACTCATTGCTTTGACGTCCATGAATACCTCCCTGGTTATCACTGGCAGCTCCTCCTTCGCGAGAAAGAGTGCTACCACGTTTTTCACTCCCAGGGCGGTACACTTTTCACTGCCGTTTTTGGCGCCCTTTTATTCTGCCATCCAGATAGAATAGGCAGCATAGGGGAGAAGCAGAAAGTAAACGTAGCCTGCAGCCATGAAGATGAAGGGGGCCAACAGAGCGGACAACCACAGGCGTGCCTTTGTCGTTACCTCACTGTGAGCCAATGCAATAGCGACACTCCCCATGAGAGGGAGACCGAATCCTATACCATACAGGATTCCGAAGATTATCGGGACGTATGCCGCCAAAGGCAGGCACGTGAATAAGGCACGAAAGCTCTGGAGAGGGTAAGCAGTGGCCATAAATATCTGAAGCACCATATATCTAACCGGGCTGAACGCTATGATACATAGACCCAACCAGGCCATATACAGGCGTGGAATATCATCAGTCCTTTTCCGCAAGAGCGTGAGAGGCGCGGTGACAAGGGCCATGAGGAGTGGAACCGAGACGAGCCAAGTCAAAATGAGAGAGATAGTGTGCGACCGGAAGAAATCGTCCATGCAGCCCCCCGTGACTTTCTTAGATGCTGACTTGTTTTCTTGTGCCTGTCTTTGTCTATCTATCTTTTTTGTTCTTCAGAATCCGGGCCTACTTCTCGAACTTCACCGCAGTACCAGAAGCCTGAACAGTTTCCCAACAGTTAGTTCCGTAAGCATCAGTGCCCCGCAAATCAAAGGTGATATCCACTATGCCGTCCGCCGCAAGCTCCAAGGCTTTAAGCCGAAGCTGAATGAGAGCATCCCCTTTTGACGCTGGAGGGCCCACAGCAGGTGTTTGCAGGAGTCTGAGGGCTGGTGGCTGTGCTCTCCATAGTGAAGGTCTTTATCTTGCTTGCTTGAAGAAGCGTGGCTTGGGGAACCTGGGATACATCGGTAACAGGGACGAATGTGCCGCAGGCCGAGACGACGACACCGAGCACGAGGACAACCGCTATAGTTCTGAACATGTCTGACCCTCCATGAAATTAACGGCACCGAGTACCCAACCTTACCACAGCGGGAAAATAATACATAGCATTTATTCCTTGACAAAAGTATGGCATCGCGGTTACAAGTATGACGGCACAAGGCAGCACACACGGCTGGTTCTTGAGGTCTTTCCTGTTAGGTCGTGTAGAGCGGATAGTGAGGTATAGCAACAGGTTAAGGGGCTTTTAGACGTAGGATTGTGACGGCTTCAAGTCCAGTCGTCCCGATTTTATCTTCTTTTCCCGACCTTCATTATCCACAGCGCGGTGAATTGTGAAAATCGTGAACACACGTGTCAGGCTTGAGACGAAAGGCGCCGGCGACCTGATCGACATCACCGGGGACATAGCCGCGGCGCTGGCACACTCAGGGCTGCGGACAGGGAGCGTGCTGGTTTTTGTGGTAGGGTCCACGGCGGGCATCACCACCTTTGAATACGAGCCGGGCCTCATCGCCGACATGAAGGAGTTTTACCAGCGGATCGCGCCGTCGGGCAAACACCATTACCACGACGACACCTGGGGCGACGCGAACGGGTTCAGCCATATCAGGGCCTCCATTACCGGCCCCTCACTGACCGTCCCTTTCGAAGAAGGCAGGATGCTCCTGGGCACGTGGCAGCAAGTCGTACTGGCAGAGTTCGACAACCGGCCGCGGGCCAGAGAGGTGATCGTACAGCTCACCGGGGAATAGGCTTTTCTTTAAGACCGCGAGACAAAAAATAATCAGGAAAAGACGACGCCCGCGAAGCTTACCGACGACGCCCCGTCGGTCCATTGATCGTAGCCGACGACTTCTCCCTCGCAGGGACCGAGCATGGAGAGAAGGAAATAGATCGGCGCGAGACCGCAGATTCTCCTTTTGTCGTCTTCGCCGCGCACCGATTCAAAGAAGCCTGCTGCGTCCGCCCGAGCCACCGTGGCGAGGAGCGCGCCGTCTTTTTGCTTCGACCCTTCCAGCGTGGAGGCGTCGAGCGGAGGAGGATCCCCGAATTGCGCGCCGATATGCGCCAGGTCCGCACCCGCGATAACGACGCACGGTCCTTCGTGGGCGCCCAGTATGCCTGTGAGCCTCGCGGTCAGCTCAGCGGCTTCCCCGACGCCCGGCGACCTGCCGGCTTCCATGTACTCATGGAGGGAGCCTGTGAGGATGGAAAGCACCTCGAAACGCCCATGCCCCAGAAGAGACTGGATGATGGGCAATTGCAGCTCGATGGAATGCTCGTTCCGGTGCGGCCACTCATCCACGTAGGCCCCGAGCAGCGCATCCTCGCGCACGTGCCTCCCCACCTTGCCCGCGCCCTTCACCGTGCCTAACGGCGTCAGCAGGTCCCTCAGCGCGATGTTCCACATCCTTGGGGCCGGTTTGTGGCACGTGCCGAAGATGACGAACAGCGTATTCTCGTCCGTGGGAAGAAACCTGTAGGCCCTGCGGTACACGTCCGCTCCCCGCCCGTAATCGATATGGGGGGCGATAATACCCTTGACGTGGTCTTTCCCGGCCGGCGCCTGCCCTTGCCCGAGCATGCCGTCCATGAAAGCGCGAAGTCCCGTCTCGTCGCCGGGGTAGCTTTTGCCCGCCAGGAACGACGTCCTGCAGGACGGGGTCATATATGCGTCCTTGAGCAGCCGCAGCTGCTCCTCGTACCTGTCGTTCTGAAGGAGGAACTGGGCGTCCATCGCCTCGATCACCGAGACAATGCGGTCGGCAGGCACCAGGACGCCGCCGGCCGCCCTCGTATACGCCTCCTGGATGTCCAGCACCGTCCTTCTCCCGTCCATCAGGGAGATGAGGAACAGCACGTCCCGCGAGACGATGAGCGCATCAGTCGCCATGCCTTCGGGGTCCCGTATGAGAAACATCTCCATGCCGTCGTGCTCCGTGGGCACGACATCGAGCCACCTGACCTTCACTCGCTCCGTGTTTTCCATGCTTATTTTATACCATAATCCGGCCCAAAACGGAAACCGTGGGACGCGCGATCCCCACCCCCGGCGGCGTCGAAAAGAAGTCCTGCTTCTGGCGGTGGGTCTTTTCCGAGATTATATTAACCTATACTCCGGATGAGTTTGGGGTACGGACGGTTTCCAGGCGCGCCCCGGGCCACTTACCTGAGGCCGCGGGAAGGGAGATTCTTCAGTAATTTATCCCACTAAGGACAAGGAGGAAGGTATGTACGAGGCAAAAGATTATTCGAAGTTGATCGGCATGGAAGGCTTCAGCGAGACGCTCCTCAAGAACCACTTTACCCTGTATCAGGGGTACGTAACGAATACCGGCAAGCTCCTCGACACATTCGCCCAGCTCAAGGATGAGAAGACCGCGACGCCGGAGTTCGCGGAGCTTCACCGGAGACTGGGATGGGAATTTAACGGCATGCGCCTGCACGAATACTACTTCGAGAACCTCGGCGGCAAGGGGCAGATCGACAAGGGCGGGACGCTGGCAAAAAAACTGGCCGCGGACTTCGGCAGCTACGAGACGTGGGAAAAGGACTTCCGGGCGGTCGGCGCCATGAGGGGCATCGGCTGGGCAGCCCTGTACCAGGATACGACCAGCGGCAAGCTGATCAACTTCTGGATCAACGAGCACGACCGGGGGCATCCGGCCAGTTGCGCCCTCATCCTCATCATGGACGTCTTCGAGCATGCCTACATGGTCGACTACGGNNCTCACCCCGGCCCTCTCCCCAAGGTGCAAGGGGAAGAACAAAAGTATGACCCACCTATGCGTACCCTCAGAATCGTCACAGGGGGACTTGAAATACGGGCGGTCAGAACCCATGATTGATTCGAAGAGTCAGCCGCATACGCTGTATACCGCGGGCAGTAGGACTACCCATCGCCCAATACATGGAGTGTCCAATGGAGACCGTAACCGAGCACGGCTGCACGAGAGAAGAGGCCCGCACCATACCCTCGACCGGCGCGCCCCGACCTGACCGGGCCTCCGCCGCCCCGGACATGGTCAGGTCGGTGATGGTCGAGCAGGCCATCGAGATGCCCTCCCTCGCCGATATCATCCGTTCCCTGTCGCGCCCGCGGCCCGGCGGCATTCCGGCCCTGCTGAGATCGCGAAAGGCCCTTGTCCTCGCCGCCGTCCTCTGTTCCGTCACTGCCGCGATCGCGGGGATGGCGGGCCGCGTCAGCGACGGCTCCGGGGTCTGGATGGAAAGGGCGGCGGCGCTCCTGTTCATCATCAATTTCACCTGGATCTCCGCGCTCTTCTGGAACGCGCTGGCCGGATTCTTCAAGCTCTGGTTCGGATGGAAGACGGAGGGCATCGAGTGGCCCGACGGGGAGGCCGAAAAAGGACCGCTTGCCTCGCGCAACGCGATCCTGATGCCCGTCTACAACGAAGAACCGGCACGTGTCTACGCGGGGCTTCAGACAATGTACGAGTCCCTCGCCGAGACCGGCTGCCTGACTGCCTTCGATTTCTTCATCCTCAGCGACTCGACCAAGCCGGCCACATGGGTGGCCGAGGAGGCGGGATGGAAGAAACTATGCCGGACCCTGGGCGAAAACCCGCGCATCTTCTATCGCAGGCGCCGCAAGAACACGGGGAAGAAGGCCGGGAATATCAGTGATTTCTGCTGCCGGTGGGGTCACTGCTACGACTCGATGATCATACTCGACGCGGATAGCGTCATGGCGGGGAGCACGATTGTCACGATGGCGCGCCTCATGGAGCTCAACAAAAATGTCGGCATCATACAGGTGCCTTCGTTCACCGTCAACCACGGCACGCTCTTCGCCAGGATCCAGCAATTCGCCGCCAGGCTTTACGGGCCCCTCGTATCCGGCGGCCTCTCCTTCTGGCAGACGGGCGACGGCAACTACTGGGGGCACAACGCCATAGTCCGCGTCAATGCGTTCATGGGAAGCTGCGGACTGCCGAAGCTGCCGGGCAAGCCGCCGCTCGGCGGTTACATCAGGAGCCATGATTTTGTCGAGGCCGCGCTGATACGACGCGGCGGCTGGTCGGTGCTGCTCCTGCCCGAGCTGAGCGGGAGCTACGAAGAAGCGCCTCCCACCATCCTCGACTACGTGAAGAGGGACTGGCGATGGTGCCAGGGCAACCTCCAACACATCCGCATCCTTCCAGCCCGCGGCTTCCACGCGACCAGCAGGGTCCACCTCGCGGTCGGCATCATGTCCTACGTCTCATCCCTGCTGTGGCTGGCTTTCCTGGTCACCAGCCTCGTGTGCGCGGCCCACTATCTCCACGTCCGGACGCTCACCCTCTCCCTCGCCATGCATACCGAAGGCGCGGGGTTGTTCAGGATCGGCCTCTTTATCGCGATGATCGTCATGCTCATGGGGCCGAGGCTGCTCAGCTTCAGCCTCCTGTTCCGCTATAAGGAGTTGGCCCCTAAATTCGGGGGATATCGCCGCGCCCTGCTCGGCATGGTCCTCGAGACAATCTTCTCGGCGCTCCTCGCGCCGACCATGATGCTCTTCCAAAGCGGTTTCATCATCAGCACCCTGCTCGACAGGGACATCGGCTGGAGCAGCCAGCAGCGGAACGACAAGGGCATCAGCATCCCCGAGGCGATAGGGAACCTCTGGCTGCACTGCCTCGTCGGCATCACCTTCGCCGTTATCGCCCTCAAGATATCGACGATGCTCTTCCTGTTGTTCCTGCCCATCATTGCCGGCCTCGTCCTCTCTATCCCGCTCTCCTGGGTCTCCTCGCGCGACAGCATCGGCTCCTGGGCCCGTGAGCACAAGATGTTCCTCATCCCCGAGGAGATCTCACCTCCCACGCTGCTGGCGCGCCTCACCACCCTGTCCTGGAACTGGCGGCACAACCTCTGAAGGGTCCACGGGGAGGCTTAAAGGTAAGCGCGTGGCCCTGTCCAAGGTCATTGAAGATATTCAGGAATGCTCATAATCATGTGCTGGAGCTTAGGCAGGCCGTTGAGGAGGTTCCTTTCTGTACAAGGTCGATATAGTCAACCAGCTTTCAGGGCAGACCAATCTTAACCAGAAATTGGCGAAGTTGGTGCTGGATACCATTGTCGATCCGTAGTATAAAGCGAGAATCCGCAGCTTTGAAGGTTCTCATGCCTCACAAAATCGACGCTCGGAGGTTTTGGGATGCCCTCTTTCAATCTCGGGTACGTGTTGGACTTCCTGTCGGATCTCGCGACCAATAATGACAGGGCCTGGTTCGCGAAACACAAAGCGACCCACGAAAGGGGGAGGTCGATTTTCGAGGGTTTCATCGACGACTTGATCCATCGCTTGTCCACCTTCGATGATGATCTCACCGGGCTCACGGCCAAGGACTGCGTTATGCGGATCTACCGGGACATTCGTTTCTCCAGGGACAAGACACCTTACAAGACATGGATGGCGGCGTTAATCGCATCAGGAGGAAAGAGGTCCGGACGCTTCGGGGGTACGGCCTTCACCTAGGCCCGGGTGATACGATGGCGGCAGGTGGGCTCTGGGAACCCAAATCTGAGCAACTGGCAATGTTCCGTCGCGCGGTCGACCATGACCCGCGGGCCATTCTTGCAATCGTCGAAGCTCAAGAGTTTTTGGAGGCCTTCGGTGCCCTGAAGGGCGAGAAGCTCGCGAAAGCCCCTCAGGGGTATGCAAAGGATCACCTTGCTATCGAAATACTGAAGCTCAGGCAGGTCTATGTTGCCCGTTCGTTTTCAGATATGTAGGTATGCGTCGATGACTTTGCAGATCGGCTTATCGACACCTTCCAGGTGATGAAACCCTTTTTGGACTATCTTAATGAGACCGTGCCTTGATCGGCACGGGCTACCCCAACCTGACCTCCAAGCTTCTTGGGTGCCGTATGAGCAGGAGGTTCCTGGAGGTGCCAATGTGCCCCCCCAAGGAATGCTTTGTTCCTTTGGAGGATGTTGAATTTCTTGAAGATCAATTGAGTGATAGTTTCAAGTAACATTGCCCTCTATCGTCCCGTAAGAAATCGAAAGACCTGTATGATCCAGTGTATCAAGACGCCCCCTGGGGGCGACTCTCCAGTCGGCCTGTACACTCATCAGGTGGATCAAATTTTCTATATCCTGAAAGGCACAATGAGTATCGAAATCGAGGGCAGGCAGTATGATGCTGGGCAGGGAACACTGGTCATCTTCCCGGCTGGAGTGCCACACCGCAACCGGAACCGGAGCAGTGGACCGACGCTGCACCTGGCGTTTAACATACCGATGCCCGATTCGAACGTGCCCTTTTCGACACCGATGAAGCCCTGAAACGAGGAGTAAACCCGGATTGTCCGCTGGGGTCAGGCGAGGCCGCGGCACGAACGAATCTATGCTTTCCGGCTATTCCCGGTCAACACGTTTCTTCTCTTATCCGAAAAACATTTCCTGAGGATCAAACTAAACCGGAAATAAGTGGAGATGAGGACTATATTTCAAAGGAAAGGCAGGATTATGAACCTGTATGGCGAGACAATACGGGTTGCACAAGAAATTCGGGACAAACATACAAACCAAAAAAGGAGAAGAGGAAGATGGCAAAAATATTCATGGTAAGAATTGAGGACGACGATTTTGATGCGGTAAGAGAGAAGTACATGACAGAGAGCAGGCAGGGGACAGATGACGAACAAGTCATGAAAGATTTCATGAAGGCCAAGAAAGGTGTTCGTGACATA
>PLSJ01000234.1:0-2037 GCA_003165115.1 Syntrophaceae bacterium
ACAACTGGAAGATCGTCTTCATGGAGCAGCGCTGCCGGGGGACGCTGCAGTTGTGGGCCGAGCCTTTCGTGCCGCTGCGGGTGCCCAAGCTCTTCAACCTGCGGACGGACCCCTTCGAGCGCGCAGACGGCACCTCCAATACGTACTACGACTGGCTGATCGACCATATCTACATAGTGCTGGCCGCGCAGACGGTCGTGGCCCAGTTCCTGGCGACGTTCAAGGATTTCCCGCCGCGCCAGAAGGCGGCCAGCTTCACCGTCGACCAGGCTCTGGAGAAAATGAACGAGGCCGCGAGCGGGGCCGGCCACTGAAATTGGCATCACCTGGTGGGGCTTTACAACGTTTACGCACGTACTTACATATAGGTTATGTGCAGGCATCGGTTTTCGGCCGGGGTCGGTCGGTTGAACAAGGCTCTTTTGTGAAGCTTGCGAACGCTTCCTTCCGGGCGTTGTGGGTGACACGGGCTCAAGCATCGTGGACTCGGTGAAAAATCTGCTTGAGCCGCGAAAAAACAGAAAGGAGTGTGAAACATGAAGACAGTTCTCGTGATCGTGGCAGTCGTAGTAAGCCTGGCGCTTGCCGCGCCTTTAATGGCTCAATCGGCGTCGGACTACAGCAAGATGTCGACCGACGAGTTATACCAGTTGAAGCAACAGCCTGACCACCAGTATGACACGAACCTCGATTCGGTATGGACGCAGCGGGTCGCCAATATGACACCCGAGGAGTTGAAAAAGTACAACGTGCAATACTCCCCACAGGAGATCCAGAAGATGCGGCAGCAGCGCATGTCGCCCGGTGTCTCCGGGCCTTAGTGCGCATAAGCCACCTCCCGCGGGCTAAACCGATGGCTAACCAGGGTGGGCGGGTCATCTCCTGCTCACCCTGTCTCCTTGCTTCCCCGCGGGAAGCACAGGGTCGCACAGACCCTGGCCGGCGTCTCACTCCATAACAACAGACGGACAGCGTCCGGAAATTGCCATGTTTCTCATGGATACGCTCCCGAGGGTCCTGGTGTTCGTCTTCGTCGTCGCGTCGATGCTCGGCATAGGGATGCAAACCGGGGCGGCGGACCTGCGGGTGCTGCAGGCATCGAAGGGGGCACTGCTCCGTTCCCTGCTTGCCAATTTCGTCGTGGTGCCGGCCCTTGGGTTCGTCATGAGCAGGACGTTGCCCCTCGACCCCGACGTGGCGTGCGCCCTTCTGCTTCTTGCCTGCACCCCCGGTGGAATGAGCGCGCTTCAATTCACCGGCAAGATGAAAGGCGCGTCGTTGTTCGCGGGCAGTAATACCTTTATCCTCTCTTTCCTCGCCGTGTTCATCTCCCCTGCCCTCCTGGAGATCCTGCACCCAGCCCATGTCCCCGTGGTCATGCGCGCCGGCCCCGCCTTGTTCTCTGTGGTGGCCTTCCTTCTTCTCCCGCTCGGGCTGGGGACGCTGGTGCGCGGCAAGGCGAGCCGTCTGGCCGACAAGGTTTCCGCACCGTGTGCCCTCATCGGCGCCATCGCCTTCATCGTGGCGACGCTGCTTATTATGGGCGAGCGAAAAGAAGCGATGAATGCCGTGGGGAAAGAGGGGNNCTCCATGGCGGCGGGTTGGCTCATGGGTGGCCCCGCGAGGGAAACGCGGCCGGTCCTTGCCACGGTGACAGGCATGCGGAACGTCGCCCTCTGCCTCCTCGTCGGTCTGGAGACATTTCCCGGTCCGGCCGTCCAGACGCCCCTCGTGGCTTTCAGCGCCCTGATGGTGCCGCCGAATATGCTGCTGACGGCCTTTATCCTGATCCGGAAGCGGAAAGTGCGATGAGACGCGGCTTCACGGCATCGGCGATCTCATTGCCCAGGTGATCGACGGCGAGGCTCATCGCGGCGACCGTGGCTCCGTAGTCCCGCCCCAGGATAGGCTCGGACAGGTTCGATTCGCCTCGTACCACGACCTGAAGCCCGTCCTTTTTCAGGACGGTCCATACCGCCTTCAGCCGTACGACATCGCCCGGTATCGGGTCGAACCGCGTCACATGCACGGTGATCC
>PLSJ01000234.1:2115-8618 GCA_003165115.1 Syntrophaceae bacterium
ATCTGCGGCCGGTCGAGATAATCGGGGATTTCGACGGGCAATATCCCGATAGACGCGAGAGGGCCTGAAGACCGTGAGCTTTGGACCGGTGGGGCAGGACCCGTCGCAGCAACGGGATTCAGGGTATAGAACCGTGAGTTCTTGCCGGTTCCGCACCCGCCGGGGAGGAGTTGTAGCAGTACAAGCCCGAGCAGCGCCACTTTCCATCGCGTGTCTCTTTTCATGTTCTTCTCCTCAGGATGCGTTCTTTCCCCTCAGCAGGGCCTCCGGATGACGCTCCAGGTAGTCGGTCAGCACGCGCAGGGAGCGCATGGATCTGCTCATCTCCGAGATAGCGTCGCCGAGCTCGAATCCCATGGTCGAGTTTTCCTGGGTCATTGCCTGAACCGATCCGAGCGTCTGTTCCGCCTGCGCCAGCGCCTTCCGGGTGGTTTCGAGCGTCGCCTGGAGCTGCACCGGGATCCCCTGTTCCCCCGATAAAGCCCCGTGGACGGCCGTCGCGACCGAATTAATCCCGTCGGATGTGGTCTGAAGACTGGCGACAAGGGGCCCCATGCGGGTATTCAGGCTCTTCATAAGGGCGGTAGCCTGCCGGAGCGTCTGGTCGAGGGACTTCATGCTGCCCTGCGCCGCGTCCGAGCTTACCAGTTTATTGATTGCCATGATCGTGGAATCGAGCTTCGCGAAGAGGTCCTTGACGGGGAGGTCCTGAATGGTTTTCGTCAACTGGGCGAACGTGGTGGGGACCGTCGGTATCTCGGGGTACTTCTTGTCGAGGCCGATAAAGTACGCCTGCTTGTCGGGAAAGAAGTCGAGGGCCACGGCGAGCTGCCCCGTCACGAAGCTCTGCGTCTGGAGCTGGCCTCTCATGCCTTTATCGATCAGGGGCTTGAGAAGCTCGCCTTCTTTTTTGGGAGGCGGGCCGAGCCTCTTCGCCCTGTCAAGCTCTAACTCGATCGTGACCGGTATGTAGAACGTCAGTTCCCTGGGATTAAATGTCAGGGAGATATCGGTGACCGAGCCGATCTTCACCCCCCGGAACATGACCGGCGAGCCGATGTCCAGACCTTGTACCGATCCCTGAAAGTAGAGCTCGTAAAACTGTTTGGTGGCGAGGAACTTGCCCGAGCCGAAGATAATCACCGCGATGACGGCGAGGGCGACGGCCCCCAGGACGAAGGCGCCGATCATTGTCTTGCTGGCCGGTTTGCTCATGATATCTCCTTGCACACGCGCCTGACGCGAGTGCCTAGGCCGTAAGGCACGTACCCGCGCTCTCTCCCGGCATAGTCGCGGCACGCGCCTCTCCCCGTGTCAGGAAGCTGCGGACCGTCGGGTTCTCGCACTCTGCCAGAAGCTTCTTCGGGTCGCCGGTGGCCAGCATGGTCCTGGACTCTGCGTCGAGGAAGACGGAGTTGTTGCCGATCGCAAAAATGCTGGGCAGCTCATGGGTCACGATGACGACCGTGGCCCCCAGGCTGTCCCGCAGCTCGAGGATCAGGTCGTCGAGCAGATGGGCGCTGATGGGATCGAGCCCCGCGGACGGCTCGTCGAAGAAAAGTATCTCGGGGTCGAGGGCCATGGCCCGCGCGAGACCGGCACGCTTTTTCATGCCGCCGCTGATCTCGGCCGGATAGTACTCTCCGAAGCCGGCGAGACCGACAAGCGAGAGCTTCAGGGAGACGATCTTGCCGATCAGCAGTGGGTCGAGGTTCGCCTGTCCCTCCAGCACCGTCGTAATATTCTCGGCCAGGGTCATGGAACTCCAGAGCGCCCCGCTCTGATAAAGGATGCCGAAACGCTTCGTGATGAGACTCCTCGCCTCTTCGTCACAGTCCCAGAAGCTGACGTCCCCGTAAAGCACCTTCCCCTTCGCCGGTCTCTGGAGGCCGATAAGGTGCCTGAGAAGGGTGCTTTTGCCGCAGCCGCTCCCACCCATGATGACGAAGATGTCCCCCCTGTTCACGGTAAACGAGAGGTCGTGCTGCAGGACAAAGCTGCCGTACGCCATGGTGAGGTCCCGGACCGTGATGTGGGGCTCAGCCATACCCGTCTCCCCTTTCGAGCGATCGCTAGATGTGCAGCACGTCACACACCACGGTAATGATTGCCATCGCGACGATGATGCTCACGATACTCGTCACCACGGCCGACCTCGTCGCGTCACCTACCGCGGACGCGCTCCTTCCGCACTGCATACCCCTCAGACACCCGGCTATCGCAATGAGAATCCCGAAAACGAACCCCGAGAAAACGCCGATCCCCACGTTCGTGAGGTTTATGCCGTGCCTTGTTTCGTTGTAGTATTGCATGATGCCCAGATTCAGGCCCGTGACACCCACAACCAACCCGCCCAGCACCCCCATGAGGTCGGCGTAGAGCGTCAGAAGCGGCATCATGACCGCCAGTGCGACCACTCTCGGAACGACCAGGAAGTCGATGGGGGGGATGCCCGCCGTCTTCAACGCATCGATCTCTTCGTTGACCTGCATGGTGCCGATCTGCGCGGCAAAGGAAGCGCCTGTCCGCCCGGCCATGATAATTCCCGCCATGATGGCGCCCATGGCCCTTACCATGGCAATGCCCACGAGGTCGGCCACGTAGATCTGGGCGCCGAAAACGCTGAGCTGAATCGAACCGACAAAGGCGAGGATAAGGCCGACGAGCAGGCTGATCAGGGAAACGATAGGAAGGGCCTGGCTCCCCGATTCCTTTATCGTGAGCCACAGATCGGTTGGGCGGAAGCGCGCCTTGCCCGCGATCATCCTGCCGAGACCGGCCGTTACCTCACCGATGAACGCAACCGTATCGAGAAAAGAGCTGCCGGCACTTTCCGCCTTATCGCCTATCCTGGCCAGTAAGGAAAGCCGCGCTCCACCCTTACGGGCCCCTTTCGCCTCCGGTACGGCCGAGGCGAGAGCGAGCAAACGCTGCACGCCCTGGGGCAGTCCTTCCCGTTCCAGCGTGATATGCCTTTTCACGCAGATGCCCATGACATCGACAAGGAACGTGAGAAGGGAGCTGTCCCAGCCGCCGAGGGCGCCGGCGTCAAAGGCGATTCGCCCCGGCGACTGTTTAGCTCCGATCTCGGACTCGACGACCGCGGGCGAGGGAAGCGGATTGGCCAGTCGCCAGTCTCCGGAGATGCCCAGGATCAGGGCATCTCCGGTGCGCTCCATCCTCAGCTCCGCCATCGTTGTCTCCCTATTTCTCGCCGAGCCGTATCTTCTCCAGGCGATCCGCTATTTGCTGGGCCACCTTGTCGAGGGCCTTCTTCGATGCATCCCACTCAGAAACCATCGCCTTAAGGTCCATCGCGTTGGGCGCCTCTTTGGCCAGGAACGAGGCTACGAGAGCGCCAGTCGTGGAATCCGTAAAATCGCCTCCGACCGTGGCCGTCCCCATGAACGACCCACTTTTCCCCATGGCCCCCTTGCCGAGGTTGAGGGCAAGACCGATGGGAAGGGCATGACTGACCGTGGAAGCCACAGGTCTCGTTTTTTCCGCGCCGGCAAGGATCAGATTAAGGCGGGCAACGCCGGGTCCCGGTTGGGTCGCGAGCAAATCCTTCTCCTGCAGCGCCTTGGTCACATCCGTGTAAAGATAGGAGGCCAGCTCCTGCTGTTCCTCCTGCGATACGCCTTCCCAATCGGCGTCCTGACCGTGGTAGATCTCCACGGGCATAACTATCACCTTTCTATAAAGGCGGATGTCGATGTCCGGATTTCGATAGGTCAACACCTGCGGGTTGAACTCGCTGGGCTTCATTTCCGTGGATTTCGGTATCTCTGAATAATTCTTCGGTGCGGAGGAGCATCCCGCCAACCATATTACCGCCAATATTCCGAGAAAAAACGCCGCGAACGCTTTTGACTTCATCGTGCCCTCCTTGAGATTATGCATCTGAGGTGAGCTTTCAGCCTTCCTATCCCTTCGCCTTCTCCACCGAAATTGCGATGGCCCTGGTATAGGTGATGTTAAGCTGATCGCCCTCCTTCACCTTCTCTAAGTTGCTCGGGTCCGCCGCCTTGAGGGTCACCACGTTGCCTTCGGGCCCTTTGAGCGTTATTTCCGACCTCTTCCTGTCGACGCTCATCACGGTCGCCGTCGTTGTTATCTGCTGCATCGCGGCACCTCCGGGCATCTCACCCGGCATCGCCCTTTCGGTGCCCTGCGTGACGGTGGACATCGGTTGTTCGCCCGGCTTGGCCATCTGGACAAGCAGCGATTGGTAATACCTCACGGCGACCTGGTCGCCAGGCTTTACCTGCGGAAGGTTCCTCACCTCGTCTCCCGCCTTTACCACAAACTGATTGCCGTCGGGGCCCATCAGGGCGACCATCCGGTTTTCCTGGTCGACCGCCGTCACGACGGCCCTGACCGTCACGAGCTCGGACCTCCCGATGCCCTCCGCTCCCTCGGATACCGCCGCGAAAGTAAGAAATGACATTGCCACGACCGCTGCCACACAAACTGCGAACACCTGCCTCATGGGCTTCCTCCTTTTTTTATGTCGCATGGCCGATTGCTCTCCAGGGCCACGACAGGCTTAAAACCAATGTAAGGCCGTTATATATGCCCGTCAAGTGGATGGGTGCCGGGGCCATGTTCGTGGGCGCCCGGAACCAACCGGGCCAGCTTGCCCGCTTCCAGGTGCCGGCTCGGGTCCAGAAGCCCGTAAAGCTGGATGACCTTGGCGATGAGCCCGGTCCAGCCGGTTTGATGGCTTACGCCCAACCCTGCGCCGTTCCGGCCGGGCCGGTTCATGGCCGCGGCGATATACAGGAAATGCTCTGCAAACTTGGAAACCATGTCCTCGTACGTGCGGTCGTGGACAGCGATCTCCGTCGCGAGCTCGGCCATATTCTGGCTGAAGAGGGCCATCCATGCCGTGCCGTCCGCCTGCTCTATGTGGCCGCCGGTCGGCAGAGGCGCGCTGCGGTCGAAGAGCCGTTCCTTCAGGATAGGGTCCTTGCCGTTCCACAGGGCCAGGGCAAAGCAGAGGCGCTACGTATCGTCGGAGATGCCCGCGAGACCGTCCTCACCCCAGCGATAGACCCGCGAGCGTGCCTGGTCGTGGGTAAAGTAGTCCCATGCGTCCCCGCCTTCACTGTAGTCCTCGCGCACGGTACCCCATTGCCTCTCCGAGAGATAGGGGCCCCACTTTCTCCAGGGGAGCCTTCCGGCGTTTGCCTCGTGGAGCCGTACCTCTTCTTTGGTCACTACCGCGGCCCTCCTTTCCTTATTTATGCTTTCACGGAGTACTCGAAACAGGCCGTTTCACGTGCATTTCGACCTAGAATTTCAACGCGAGCCCGATCACGGGACCCTGCATGGTAAGCCTTACGCCGGCGCCTCCGCTGGGACTGTAATTGATGTACAGGTAGCGGTACCCGGCCAGCAGTGATGCGTGGGGAGATATCTCATAGCCAAGCCCGCCCACGCCATTCCAGCTTATGTGTGATGAATTGCTCGACACGCCGAAGCCCGCCGCGTCCCCTCTCAGAGTGAAAAAGAAGTTCCGGGCGAGATAGGCCTGCATACGGAACCCTATCATCGGGTCGATCACGTCGCCGTACGACGTGTCGCTGAAACCGACGCCCCTTTGCGGAAGGTTCAGGAAGACATGGTTTTGTAAATACCAGTACCTGCCGCCTGCCAGCATATCGAATGTGGCGGACCCCCGTTTGTCTGACGTGTAACGCACCTCTCCCAGCCGGTAGAACGCGCCGAATTCCGTTATCCAGAGCTGGGTGTCGAGACGGACGTCCGCCTGGCGGACGGCGGGCCCACCCTGGAGGATGTCTGTTTGGGCTGGTCTGCTCAGGCTCGCGGTCGGCGTGAGCTTCAGGTAGTTTGCCTGGAGAAAGATCCCCCACCGGTCCTTTCTGGCCTCGACCTGCACCTCGCCTCCGAAGTCGAGGTTCTTCCAGATGTCGTTGAAGGAGACGGACGTATGGACCGTACGGTTCTTCACCGCGATATCGCCTGAAAGGCCGGCGAGCCAGGCATAGGGGATAATGGTGAATTCCCATTTGTCGTCAGCCTTGTTCGCCGGATAGCCCGGCGCCGCGGGAGGCGCGCTCGCCACCTGGGCGTAGAGGAGGGGGGTGAATAAACCGGAAAGTAGTAGTGCGGCCAGGACCGGGACCAACCCATTTTTTACCTGTCGCATGGTCCTTCCTCCTTTGGCTGGTATGAATTTGTGTGTCTTCCATCCGTGAAAGCAGGCGCCGGGGAGGGTCTCCCGACCGTCCTGTCTTTATTTTGAAATCTAGTATCTCCTGAGCGTGAAGATAAGGGGCCTTAAGGGGTCGGCTGTCGTGACTCGAGATCCGGTCACGAAGAGGGGCCCTCCGGGGTCGACAGGGCAAACGCATTTGGACTATACCCCGTCACTGGACGGAACCTTCAAGTATCTTGCCGAGATAGTCCATATCCCACCCGGCCCTGAGACGTTTGGTCTTGATGCTCCTTCTTTTTGAGTTCTCTTGTCTCAAGAG
>PLSJ01000406.1 GCA_003165115.1 Syntrophaceae bacterium
GCCCGGCGACTACAAGCCCAAACGGGTTTTGCACGCCGACGATTCACTCGTCATCCGAAAAACACTCAAGCAGCGGATGGAGGAGAATCACCTCTTCACGGTCGAATCCGTGGCGAACGGCGATGAAGCCTGGTCGCACCTGGATGAGGTGAAGAAGAAATGCGCGCGCAGCGGGGAGCCGCTGAACACCCACGTCGACGTGGTCCTGACCGATATCGAAATGCCGGGGATGGACGGATACCATCTGTGCAAACTGATAAAAGACGACCCGGACCTCAAGACGATACCGGTCATCCTTTTCTCCTCTCTTATCACGGAAAAGCTGCTGCATAAGGGAGCGGCGGTGGGAGCCGACGGACAATTCTCGAAGCCGGACCTTACACTGATGCGGTTCATGAAGGAAGCGGTGGAGAAAAGGAGGGCGACCGGTCAGGCTGAATGGAAAGGCAATTGAAAAGCTTCGACACGGACGGCCGAAGAATGCTGTCCTCGTGGTCCATACGCAAAAAACTTTTGCTGTTATTGGTGATTATCTTCCTACCCGCTTTCGGGATCATCGCCGTCACCGGTCTGAGTCATCGAAAAGACGAGATTGCGAAAGCCCATGAAAATGCATTGCTGCTGGCGCAGAGCCTGGCGACNNGTGGTCCAGAGATTGGACGCGAGGGCCTGCAACGCGCTATTCCGCGACCTGCATCGACAGTATCCGTTTTACTCGGTCATACTGGCGGTGACGCCGGACGGCAAGGCGTTTGCCGCCTCCATGCCCTTCGAGCCCGGCAGCATCGACCTGTCGGATCGGAAACATGTAAAAGACGCAATAAGGACGAGAGATTTCTCCGCTGGAGAGTACATCAAGGGAAGGATCAGCAACACCTTATCGCTCAATTTCACGTATCCCGTCCTCGACGCCGGCAACAAGCTGATTGCCATCGTGATTGCCGGTTTCGACCTGCGTGAATACGCACGCTTCGTGTCCAGGGCCAGTCTCCGTGAAGAATACTCGGTAACCATCACGGATTGGAAGGGGGTACGCCTGTTCCGCTGGCCGGAAGGCAACGACGCGACCGCGCCCGGTAAAGCCGTATCGGAAGAGCCGTTCAGGCAGATGTCGAGCGCCTCCGAGCAGGGATTTTTTGAAAGGCCCGGGCAGGACGGCCAGCCCCGGATCTATGCGTTCAGACAGCTTCGGCTTCGTGCCGATCTGCGGCCGTATCTGTATATGATCGTCGGCGTGCCAAGCGATAAGATCCTCCACAGGGCCGACATGCAGATGATCAGAAACTTGTCGATCCTCGGGATCGCGGCCGCCATCGCCATGTATCTCGCCTGGATTTTCGGCAATTTCTTTATCGTGCGGCCTATTAACCGGCTGGTTGCCGCGACACAGCTCTTCGCCGAAGGCGAGATGGGCACCCGGACGGGTCTGGCTCATACCCCCGATGAAATAGGCCGGCTGGCCCGGGCTTTTGACGATATGGCGTCACTCGTGGAGACGAGGAGCCTCGACCGGAAGCGCGCGGAAGAGAAGCTGAGCAACGCGTACGCCGAGCTGGAGGTGCGGGTCCAGGACCGCACGGCAGAGCTCTCCGCCGCCAACGGGGCATTGACCGTGGAAGTCGCCGGGCACAAACGGACAGAGGAGGCGTTGCGGGAGAGCGAAGTCAAGTACAGGCGCATCTTCGAATCGCTGGAAGATCTTTACTACCAGACAGACGAGCGGGGGATCCTTCGCGTATTGTCTCCTTCGTCGTTCCGGTTGGCAGGCTGGCGTCCGGAAGAGTTGATCGGGAGACCGGCCACCGACGTGTACATCGACCCGAGTGAGCGCGAAGCGCTCCTCTCCCTTCTTTTGAAGGAAAGGTATGTGAAGGACCATGAATTGCTCCTGAAGAGGAAGGACGGCTCCGCCCTCCAGGTGTCCGCGGGCGCGCAGCTTCTTTTTGACGAACAGGGGCGTCCCGCCGGGGTGGCCGGCATCCTCCGCGACATCAGCGAACGGAAGGCAGCGGAGGAACGCGTCCGCCAGACGAACCTTCAGCTCGCGGAGGCGACCAGCCGCGCGAAGGAGATGGCCTTACAGGCGGAAGCCGCCAGCCGCGCCAAAAGTGAATTTCTCGCCAACATGAGTCACGAGATACGGACGCCGTTGAACGGCGTGATCGGCATGACCGGACTCCTCCTCGACACGGACCTTGTTCCCGAACAGCGCGAGTACGCCGAAATAGCGCGCAAAAGCGGTGAGACCCTGCTGTCTCTCATTAACGACATCCTCGACTTCTCCAAAATAGAAGCCCGCAAGCTCGATTTGGAGATGCTCGATTTCGACCTCCGCGCCACCGTTGAAGACACCATGGAGATGCTCGCGGTCAAGGCCGGGGAAAAGGGCCTGGAGATTGTCTCTACCATCGACCCTGAGGTCCCCTTGCTCCTGCGGGGCGATCCGGCCAGGCTCAGGCAGATTCTCGCCAACCTCGGGACCAACGCGATCAAGTTCACCCATGAGGGCGAGGTGACAATCCGCGTCTCCGCCACCGAAAAGACCGATGAGCGGGTAGCCCTGCACTTCGAGGTCCGCGACACGGGCATCGGCATTCCGCCGGAGGTGCAGCCGCGTCTTTTCCAGGTCTTTAGCCAGGCGGACAGTTCGACGACCCGCAAGTACGGCGGCACGGGTTTGGGGCTGGCCATTTCCAGGCAGTTGATTGAGATGATGGGGGGGCAGATCGGCTTCACCAGCGTGGCGAATCAGGGTTCGACTTTTTGGTTCACGGCCCGGTTGGAGAAGCAGCAGGCTGCGGCCAAAGCGCCGTCCGGGCAGGCCGACCTGGGCAATTTGCGGGTGCTGATTGTGGATGACAACGATACGAACCGCCGGATTTTGGAGGATCAAATGCAGGTCTGGGGCATCCATGCGGCCTGCGCCGCCGGCGCCCAGGACGCCCTCGAAAAATTGCAGGATTCGTCCCAGGCCCGCATTGACGTTGTTTTGCTTGACATGCACATGCCCGGCATGAACG
>PLSJ01000265.1 GCA_003165115.1 Syntrophaceae bacterium
CCGATGTGATGCACAGATATAATAATCGCTTCTCCCTGATTTTCGCAAACCGCGAAATAGGGCCGCGTCCGCCCGCCGCCGGCGGGGCCTTGCCTATCTGGCCTCTTCTTCCTTCACAAACTCCCCTGTCCCGCTGTTCCAGTCATAGCGCAGCATTCCCTTCCCGCTCCGCCTGGCGTTTCTCACCACGGTGTAGGGTACAAGAATGCCGATGATATTCCCCTTCATGTCTTTCTTGAAGATGATGCTTGCGCTGTAGACGGTCTTCTCTTCATTCGCGCCGTTCGCACCCGTGTGCTCCTCACGGCTTTTCAGGACCGAGCCGGCCGGCTTTATCCCGTTGTCCTGCATCAGATAGAAATTGACCCTCTCGTCTTTCGTCACGGCCGACGGGCCGCGGCCCGGATTTTNNCCACGCATTTCCCGCCTATGTGGATCTCCTTCTCGGGCATTATCCGGGTCAGCGCCGGACAATTTTCGCAATCCGCGTCGTCGGGCATCATCGAGAGATGGGACCCGCCGCGTCCGACGACAAGCGCGGCCAGCCGCTCGTCCCGGAACTGGTTCACGTCTTCTTTCGATCTCGAAAAACAGGCATATGCGATGAGCGCCCGGACGGGCCTTTCCCTAGCCCCTCCCTCCACGTGCAGCACCCTCACGGACAGCGCTTCCGTCCCGTCGGCCGAGGGCCCCCGGTGGGCCACCATGTCGGCACACCCGCTCTTATAGGCTTCGGGCAGGGCCTCGATCAGTATCCGCTTCACCTCGCCTCCGGGCAAACGTTGTATATCCTCCTGCTGAAAGCGCGCAAAGAACGCCTTGAGCGCCTGGTGGTCCTGACCCTCGATCCGCGTCTGCCCCTCAAGCTCGGGCAGGTTCAGACGGCAATGCGCCGGGCCTGGAAGAACGCAAGAGAGCACGACGATGGCGGTGGTTAAAAGGAACGTGAAAACATTATGTCTGGGCATGGCTGCACTCCCCTTCTCACGGTGCTGTTTCGCTTTTAGTCTATTCTATGTAACTTTCCTGCCATTATGCCACAATAAAAACCACGGGCGAAAGAAAACGAGACCGGGCGGCAGGATTCGCGCGTTTTCGCCTGAAGGCCGGTAATGATAAGGTGAGTGGCAGTCTCGCCCTCACTTTGGGGCGAGACTGCCAGGAAGCGGGTTTGGGGTGAGCTAAAGGGCGGTGCTACGAATACAGGATGCCATTATCAATCCTTGTGTTCTCGTCCTGCTGGCTATGTTATCGGAAGGCTCCCGAAAGGCTTAAGCAGATTTTGAAAAATAACACGCGGACTTCTAAATGCCCACCTTCACCCGCGTCGGGTTGAGCACGCGTACCACTTCGTGAGGGTCGAGACCCACGAGGAGACCCCGCCGGCCGCCGTTGATGTATATCCGCGGGATATCGACAATCGTCTCCTCCATGTAGACCGGCATGCTCCTCCTGGTCCCGAAAGGCGAGATGCCGCCCACAATGTAGCCCGTAAGCTTCTGCGCCGTCTCCGGCACGCATGGGGTAACCCGTTTCACCCCCACGAGCCGGGCCAACTCCTTTGTCGATACCTCCTTGTCGCCGTGCATCAGCACGATGAGAGGGTGTCCCGCGTCGTCCTCCATCACGAGGGTCTTGATCACACTGTGCTCATCCACGTGGAACTCCCTGGAGAAGACGGCGGTGCCCCCCCTGTCCTCATACTTGTACGGGTGTTCGGTAAACGCGACGCCGTGCCCGCGCAGGGCGCGGATTGCCGGCGTGACCGGCAGCTTGTCTCTGCTCACGATGTGTCCCTTCCGGTTACAGCTTCAGGAATTCCCTGACCTTTCTCAGCACGGGCCGCCTGATCGCGACCCTGAGGTAGAGGTCCCCTTCCCCGCCCGTGTTTGACCCCATTCCTCTCAGCCTGACCATCTGGCCCTCTTTTATGCCGGGAGGAATGGTAATCTTCAACTGCCTCGCCCTTCTCTCATCGAGATAGACAACCGTTCCGCCCCGCATTGCCTCGCGCTCGTCCAGCGTGAGGGTGCCATAGGCGTCTTTCCCGCCGGATGCGAGGTTCCCCAGCACCTTCCCGAGCGCATATTGGCCGAGACGGCTCACGATCCTCGCGAAGATGCCCTGCTGCCCGGACACTTGCGCACCCGGCGTCCGGCTGCCGCCGCGAAAACCCGATCCGAACACGAAAACCCTGCCGAACATGCCGGGGCCGCGGAATTCCGTCGTGCGATACTGAGTGTGGAAGTCGCGGAAGATCTCCTCGAAGCCCCTGAACCCGAACGTCTTCGCCATCTCCTCGAAGATCTGGTTGATGTCGGAGCCCCTGAAGATATCCTGCTCCGAATACTTCTGCCTGAACCGGTCGTGCGCTCCGGTGCCGTACCGCTGCTGCAGCAGGTCGTATCTGTTCCGCTTTTCCGGGTCCGACAGGACGGCGTAGGCCTCGTTTATCTCCTTCATTTTCTCGACGGCCGCCGCCTCGCCCCTGTTCCTGTCCGGGTGATACTGAAACGCGAGCCTGCGGTAAGCCTCCTTGATCTCCTGCCCACCGGCGGTCCGCTCAACGCCCAGTATCTGGTAATAATCCTTTTGACCCACCATATTTTTCCCTAGTAAATAATAAGTCCTGCAAGACCCGTAAGTCCCCTTATTCCCTGTAGAGCACGTGCTCCAGGATAAACGCCACCAGGACGCCGATGACGAACCCGTTTCCCATCACGGGCCGCAAGACAAGGGGGAAGGTCCCCAAAATACGCGCCGGGAGCATGCTCACGGCGGTCCCCATGAGCACGGGGAGACCCACGACCAGCCCACTCTCCAGACGAAAGCCTTTTTCCTCCTGACCGATTGTCGCGAACCCGGCGGCTATCTGGAACGTGAGGAGATACGTGAGGACGCAGCCTATGACGACGGGGGGCACACTTTCGACAAGCCCCAACACCGCCGGTGAAAACGCGAGAAGGACCAGCAGACCCCCGGTGAGCACGAGCGTAAACCTGGACGCACAGCCTGTCGAGAGTATCACGCCGGGGCTCAGGGAAAAATTGACCGGGCCGATCACGCCAAAAAACCCTGAAGCCAGGTTGGCGAGGCCCGTAAGACTGATGCCCCGGTTTACCCTCTGCCGCATGTCGGGAAGCTTCAGGAGCACGGACACGGATTCTATCGAGCCGAGGTCGTTTACGGAAAGCCCCAGGAAACAGAAGATGAAAGAGGCGAGCACACCCGGCGCGACGGAAAACCTCGTGGTAAACTCATGGAAGAAGCCCGAGAACGCCGGCAGGCCGCGGGGCGCGGAGTGCAGGCCGGAAGAAGGAAAAATGATGACCCAGGCCAAAGAGCCCGCGATCATGGCAAAGAAGATTATGGCCGATTTCCATATCGGGGGCAGGTACCGCTGGGCGATGAACATGCCGAGTATGAGCATGAAGGCAAAGGACATGCATCGATGCGGCAGGACGGGGCCCGGCGGGATGAGGAGACCCAGGACCGTAGGCATGAGCGTAAACGCGATAAGCAGGAGCACCACCGCCACGACCCGAACCGTGAACAGCTTCTGAAGGCGTCCGAAGAGACCGGTGACGGCGGTCAGAAAGAGGATGCTTCCCCCCACCATGATCGAGGCGTAGACCGTTGCGGGATCGAAGCCGGCACTCGCTATCATCCCCACGAGAAGCACGGTCGAAGGGCCGACGATCAACGGGAGGCGATGTCCCAGGAGCACCTGCGAAACGAGGACGACCCCGATGACGAACGTCAGCTTCTGCAGGTACGTGATCTGGGCGGACGGGTCCGTGAAGTGGAGGCCGCCGACGATCTTCCCGATGACGATGATCCCGGGGATGGAGATGGCAAGCCACTGGAGACCGAAGAGGACGAATTCGCCGAACGGCGGCATGTCGTCGAGTTTATATCTTATCTGCATCCAGTCAATTCCCCCGCTATTGTAGCACGGAAACCGGCGCGGCCACAAACCGCCGGACGGCGTCCCCATAAACAATTGCGCTTAACTCACCTCTCCTTTCGCCGATAAAACAACAGCGGAAATCTTCTCGCCTGAAGGAGAAAGGCAATGGCATTTACGGCCGGTACGGTATCCATGGTCATCATCATGTCCCTGATAGGTGTGCTGATATTACTCTTTGCAGGAAGGCTGGCGGAAGTCCTCACGGCGAGGTCGAGGCTGAAGGCCGGGCAGAGGCCACCGATGGCCGCAAGGCGCCTGGCGCCCGCATCCCACGGTCGCCTCCTCGCGGTCGAAAAAAGCCGGACCTAGCACCAGTCGTCGGTCTGTGGCTGGGGCAGCTGGTGCGACTTGAGTATATCTATGTACTTGTTGAACCCGTCTTCCCCGCCCTTTTCCAGCCGCTCTATCTCCGGCAGCACCTTCGCAAGGACGCCCGCGTCCCTGACCACGTCCAGGGGATAGCGATAATATCCGGAACGCTGCAAAAGGATATAGACCTGCTTCTCTCTTTTCGAAAACGCGAGAAAGGTGTCGAGCTCACGCAGCATGTCCGCCTTTTTCTCGTCGAGGAAGCCGTCGACCTGCATCAGGAGGTTCAGGCTGAAGTCGTTCGAGGAGAAATAGCTGTGCATCTCATCGAGGTCCTCCACGAGCAGCCTGATCTCGCCTGCTATCTCGTCGTCCGCCATGGTCACGAAGGTCCCCTCGCGGACCATCTTCTGCATCGGGGAGAGGGGGTGCATGGCGAAAGTCCTCACCCTTATGAAGTGCGGCCGCACCTGGTTCAACACATGGGCCGTCTGGCGCGCGTGCTCCTCGCTGAGCGCGCGGCCGGCAATACCCGGCATGATATATTCCGACAATTCGAGACCCGCGTCCATCACGTGCCGGCCTCCCGTCACGATCTCCTCGGGCGTCAACCCCTTTTTTATCAGTTGCAGCACCTTCTCCGAGCCGCTCTCCATACCCGCGTGGACCCTGGTCAATCCGGCGTTTTTCAGGCGTGTGAGCTCGGCGACGGTCCGCCGTTTGAGGGTCCTCGCACGGGCGTAGGTCGTGATCCTGTCGATCTTCGGAAACTTTTCTCTCAGGTATTCAAGGATGGCGACGAGGTCGTCGACGGCCAGGACAAGGCTGTCCGCGTCCTGTAGAAAGACCGAGTCGATGCGGGCAAAACCGCCATACTCCACCGCCATGGCGTCGATGTCCTTCTTTACTTCCTCGACCGACCTTTTCGAGAACTTTGTCCCTTTATAGGCAGGGCAGAAAACGCACTGGTTCCACGGGCAGTTGCGCGTCACCCTCACCAGGAGGCTCGATGCCTCGCTGGGCGGCCTTATTACACCCTGCTCATACATATGCCTTCCCCTCTTTACCTTAGCTTTAGGGCGGTCCGGCAGGGCTTGCCGCCCCGGCGCCGGTACGCGCCTCGCTGCCGATAAGATGCTTCGAGACCTTGTCGGAGAGCACCTTTTCGATCTGTCTCGCCCTCTCCCTGGAGATGCTGAAGTGGTCCCCGATCTCCTGCAACGTCTCCGGCTCGTCGGTCATGATCCGGTGCTCGAAGATGTAAAGCTCCCTCTCGTTGAGACCCTCCTTGAACTGCGCTATCTTCCGGGAGGCTATCTGTTGCTTTTCCCTCTCCTCGACCACCTCTTCGATGTCCTGCTCGTCCTTCACCATGTCCATCATCGTCTCTGCGCCGTCTTCGTACAAAGGCTGATCGAGGGAGACGTCGGTCAGCACGAGCCGCTTCTCCATATCCGCCACATCTTCCTCCGTGACGTCGAGGTTGGCCGCGAGGAGCTGCGGCACGGGCAGGATGCCCTTTGCCTCTAACCTCTTCTTCTCCTTTTCCAGACCGTAGAAAAGCTTCTTCTGGCTCTCCGTGGTGCCCACCTTCACCAGGCTCCAGTTGCTGCGGATATATTTCAGGATGTAAGCCCTGATCCAGAAGGACGCATATGTCGAGAACTTGGTGCCCTTGTAAGGGTTATACTTCCTTACCGCCTGCATGAGGCCGATATTTCCTTCCTGGATGAGGTCGCGCACGTTCAGGTACGTGTTGTAGTAGCCAAGGGCTATCTTCACCACGAGCTTGAGATTCGACAGGATGATCTGGCGGGCGGCCTCCTTGTCATTATGCTTGTAGGCTTTCTCTGCAAGTCTCAACTCCTCCGCCCTCGTGAGCAGCGGGTACCGCGATATCTCCGCAAGGTACTGCTTTAAGGGATCGAAGCTGGCGGGGAGAGAGGTCCTTTCCGCCAACACTACGTCTTTTTCACTTTCGTCCACTCGATCGGTTCTCCTCTCTCGGTTCTTAGATCATGAATTTAACATGTGCGGGCGGCCGATGCAAGAGGCGACGGGCAGTATCCAGGGCAAACGCATTTGGACTAT